>JBDGZZ010000005.1:0-58824 GCA_039588335.1 Gemmatimonadota bacterium
CACGGAGTTGTGAGACAATTCTCGGGGGCGTCGAAAACTGCGCCCCACACAGTGGCGGTGTTCGGGCCTGGCACCGTGGCCTGAATCTGGGCACTCACGTTGTTGGCGTTCCGCCCCAGCGTGGCCCCGTTTATCGCGGCGCCAGGAACCAATCCGAAGTTCTCGATCTGGTCTACGGGTTGGGCTTGGCTGCCCCCTCGGGCAAACAGCGGTCCCACGGATTCGTCGGTCGGCCCTGCGGGCCGATCGGCCGAGCAGGCGGTCACGCTCACGATCGCGAGAGAGACCATGAGTAGGTGAGGAGTGGTGCGATGCATAGAGTGGCTCCTTTCCGGGCGGCCAAAACCGCACGTAGGCTGAGAGCGTACCGTACGGTCCGCAGTCAACAATGGGTCCAACAGATGTAGGTCAGAGAGCAACACGGAAAGAAGCAAAAGAGCCCATCCGTAGCGCACCTGGCCTGAGGGCGACGCGCTATTCTGTAGTGCGGTACACCGCAGCGCAAGTAAGGAGCGACGCTGACATTGTGACAAACTTCACAAGCAACGTCGTGGCTATTCTTGCGTTGAGCGAGTATAGTTCCCGCGCTACGGATCAAGGGAGCCAAAAATGAAAGTCCATTTCCACGCCGCCGCGGCGACGTCGCTGGTGCTTCTCGCGACATCCGCGATACCGACCACCTGTCAGGAACCCACCCATATAGAGGGATTGGGAAGCTTGACGTTTCCCAACTCGGGAGCACCCGAAGCACAGCATGACTTCATTCGCGGTGTGCTCCTGCTCCACAGTTTCGAGTACGCCCACGCGGCGCAAGCGTTCCGGAACGCACAGGCAAGCGACCCGGACTTCGCCATGGCGTATTGGGGCGAGGCCATGACTTACACGCACCCATTGTGGAACGAGAAGGACGCGGACGCGGCGTTGGAAGCACTGGCCCGGTACGCTCCCACCAAAGCGGAGCGTGCGGCAAAGTCGCCCACCAAGCGAGAACGGGGGTACCTGTCGGCCGTCGACGTTTTGTACGGCCAAGGGGAAAAGGCGGCGCTGGATACGCTCTACTCGAACGAGATGGGGAAGCTGGCTGCCGCGTATCCAGACGACCTCGAGGCCAAGGCGTTCTACGCTTTGTCACTCATGGGACTGAGCCAGGGCGACCGGAACGTGCCGACGTATATGGAGGCCGGGGCAATGGCATTGGCCATGTTCCAGACGAACGGCGATCACCCGGGCGCTGCCCATTATACAATACACGCCTTTGACGATCCGCCGCACGCCATCCTTGCTATGCCCGCAGCGCGGGCGTATGGACCCATGGCGCCCGATGCGGCACACGCACAGCACATGACCACCCACATCTTCCTCGCCCGAGGCATGTGGGACGACGTGGTCGAAGCAAACATCCGTGCTGATGCGGTGACGGACCGCAACTTGGCCGCTCGAGATTTGCCGCCGACCTTTTGCGGTCACTACAACGAGTGGCTCATGTACGGCTATCAGCAGCAGGGACGCTACGAAGACGCAGAGACGTTGCTGATGAACTGTTTCGCGCAGGCGCACGATGAGCGACTGCCAGATCGCTTGCGGCATTCGGCCGAACGCTCCTATGCCTACATGCGCAGCCTGAACCTGGCGGATACTCGGGCTTGGGACGGCATACCGGCAGGCTCAGAGATCGACGCCAGCGACTCGCCAATGTTCGTGCAGCTAATGCAGGCATGGGGTAGCGGAGTAGCGGCACTGCAGCGCGGGGATCGGACGACTGCGGAGAAACACTACTCCTTTATAAAGGAAAAGGCCGGTAGCATCGAAGCCGGGTGGGAGAGTCCGTACGTGCCCGTGTGGGAGGGCACGCTAAACGCGCTACTGTTAGCCGAAGCCGGGGATGCTGAGGGTGCCTTGCTCGCAGCTAAAGGCGCCGCCGATTACGAAGCGTCGCTGCCGGTGGACTTCGGCCCACCCATCGCGTTCAAGCCGGCTCGCGAGTTGGAGGGCGAGATCCTTCTCGCCCAGGGTCGTGCCGCGGAAGCGCTCAAGGCGTTCGAGATGGCGTTGGCCCGGACTCCAAATCGGATTCTGAGCCTGGCGGGTTATGCTCAGGCGGTCGTGGCCGCAGGCCGAAAAGGCGACGCCGCAACCGCGTACAACGAACTCGCGGAGCTACTCGCCGGTGCCGACGCCGAAATGCCAGAGGCCCGTGAGGCCAACACGTTTATCGCGAACCGATCCAAGCCAGCCGGGGGGGCGGAACGCTGAGTTTCGAACACTGAATCTCGAAGGCCGAATCTCGAAGAATGAATGGCAATCTCCGCTTCGCAGTATTCATGATTGTAGCGTTCGTCGTATTCGTATTCATTCTGCGTTTCGTGCTGCGCCGGCGAACCGAACACCCGTCATCTATGCGTGTGATCACTACGGCGCTGGTGGTTGTGGCCGGCGGCATGTTGTTCGCCAGGGTCGGCCAAAACAGCGGCCTACCGTGGTGGATCTATTACACGATCCCGCTGCTGGTTACGGTGGCGGTTCCGCCGGCGGTCTTCCGCATGAACTCACGGGAAGTACTAGCCTATCTAGTGTTGGCATTCCTATCGTCGCCGGTGATTCACGTCGTGTTCTCTTTCTTTTTGGGGTGGAACGAGTACATGCCCTTCATCGAGATTCTGGCAATGGGGGAGTTGTGATGTAGAACGACGCAAGACGATGTAGCACGAAAGCGGTTTCAACCACTCATGTCCCCGATGGATACTGCCGCCTGTTTTTTTGCCTCCCTGCCTCCCGGGATCGTATACCATTGACATACAATCGTATACCATTAGTATACGTTCATGCCAACCGCATTGAACGCTCTGTTGGGATCTGAAACGAGGGCGGCCGTACTCGGCCATCTCCTGTTGCGACCCGATGAGGAAGTGCACCTGCGCGAACTGGTACGTGTCACCGGCTTTTCCCCACGATCGGTCAACAAGGAGGTGAACCGTCTGGTTGCGGTGGGTGTTCTGCTCGAGCGGCGTAGCAGCAATAGACGGTACCTACGCGCAAACAAGGGGCACCAACTCTTCAACGAACTTCGCAACATTATCGACAAGACCGTTGGTGTAATACCGGCACTCACAGCTGCACTCGGCAAGGAAAGGGGAGTCAAACTCGCACTGCTGTTCGGCTCCGCCGCTGCAGGATCGGAAGGACCGGCAAGCGACGTGGACCTTCTGGTGGTGGGATCCATATCCCTATCACGTGTGCTCAGAGTCACCCGACCGATCCAGGACAAGATCGGCAGAGAGATCAATCCGGTCGTGATGGACGTTCAGGAGTTCCGGCGGCGGCGAGCCAAGAAGGAACACTTCATCTCGACCGTGTTGAATGGAGAGATCGTCACGTTAGTCGGTGAGCTGGATGACATTAGCTAGTTGGGCGGCAAACGGCTGGTTGAGGCCGCACAAGACTTCACCGGAGGAGATCAACAATCTCCTCGCAATCGTGGAGCGAGAGCTGGCCGACTCAGCCGTCGTCGACATCTCATTAGATGCCAGACTCGGGATGCTGTACAACGCCGCCCTGAAGCTCGCGGACGTTGCACTCAGAAGCGCAGGATATCGTCCCGGCAGACGTCAATCGCACCACCACCGCACCATCATGTCGTTACCGCTGACATTAGGAGACCGGTGGTCAGATGCCGCTGAGTTTCTCGACACGATACGCGTTCTCCGCAACAGGGCTGATTACGAGTCCGTCGGTTTCGCAACCCAGAAACAGATAACGGAACTACGGAAGCTCGTGACGAAACTCCAACATGCCGTTGAACGGTGAATCGCAGAACCGGTCGGCAAAGCACGCAGTTTGTACTCTGCACTTTGCACTTCCCCCATGCCCACTCACGCAATCTTCCTCCTTTCGGCGCTCGCGCTTGCAATTGCGTCGTGCGCAGATAGCACCGCGCCATACCAACCCGACGATCCACGCCTCTTCCTTGCAGTGGCTGCCGGTTCGGGCCACACTTGCGGCATCAATGCCGAGGGACGGCTCCTCTGCTGGGGCCAGAACGAAGCTGGCCAACTCGGCGATGGGACAACCGAAGACCGGACATTCCCTGCGCCTGTAGCCGGCGATCTCCGGTTCGTGTCGGTCAGCGCTTCCGGGTCCAATACCTGCGGCATTACAGACGACGCCAGTGCCTATTGCTGGGGCAGTAACTACTTCGGACAGTTGGGCAATGGCACGGATAGCTCCCATGCGACGCCCGCCCCCGTTAACACCTCAGACATCGTGTTCAGTGCAATCAGCGCGGGCGGGGCTAGGACATGTGGTCTCGCGGTTAACGGAACGGCGTATTGCTGGGGGCTAGGTCCATTGGGAGACGGCACACAGGACACCGTAGCGGCTCCTGTTAAGGTCGATGGCGAAATACGCTTCAACTCGCTGTCAGCAGGTGGCGACCACACATGCGGCGTTGCCGCGGATCAAACAGCCTACTGCTGGGGCTCCAACTTTTACGGCGAACTCGGCACGACAACCACCGAAACGTGTGGATTCCCCGAAGAGCAAAACACATGGCCCTGCAGCACGGTGCCACTAGTGGTCTCGGGTGATATTACGTTCTCGCAGCTGGTCACTGGGTGGGGACACACGTGTGGCATCGCGCTGGATGATGATGGTGTGTACTGCTGGGGAGACAATTACAGCGGGCAACTCGGTGATGGAACAGCAACCGATCGTCCGACACCGACGCGCGTCATCAGCCCAGACGTGATGTTCACAACCATCACCGCGGCCTCCGGCACCACATGTGGAGTTGCCCCAGACGGGACTGCGTACTGTTGGGGTGGGCAGCCGCTCGGAAATGGAAGCGACTCGAGTGCAGTGGCGCCGACCCCAGTATCCGGTTCCGTTCGATTCGAGCACCTGAGCGTGGGCGGTACACATACATGCGGACTGAGCATGGAAGGTTTCATCTACTGCTGGGGATCGAACCGGAGGGGCCAACTGGGTGACGACTCAGACGTGCTCGGATGGGATACTCCCGTGGTGGTGTGGGGATGGTGACCGTGGCCGGACGTACGATGGGTCGCTCCAATGTTCGTTGGCAGGGCGCCTTTGCACTGGCCTGCGTGCTTGCCGCCGGCTGCGACGACAGTACCGCACCTGCTGTCGCATCGCAGTTGGCGTTTGTGATCGAACCGGCATCTGCCAGCGCTGGTTGGACCTTGGTGCCGGACATCGTCGTGGCAGCGACCGCACCCGATGGACAAACCGCCGTATCCTGGGGCGACAGCATTACAGTAACACTCGAATCGGGCACCGGAGCAGCCGAACTCCTGGGTACCACGACGAGAGCACCGGTCGCCGGTGTGGCCGTGTTCGACGACTTGTCGGTTGATGCTGCGGGATCCAGCTATAAACTAATTGCGCGCTCCGGGACGCTCACCGAAGCGTCGAGCGAGCCCTTCAAGATTCACGACATCTTCTCGGCGACCGTGGTCAGCGCCGGTTACGCCCACACATGTGCACTTTCGACGGACGATGAGGCGTATTGCTGGGGTATCAACGAAGAAGGTCAGGTTGGGGACGGTACTACAGACAGGAGTCCACTGCCAACTCCAGTTATGACACAGCTACGGTTCACTACAATCACCGCAGGCGGGTGGCACACCTGCGGTCTAACGTCGGACGGGAGCGCGTACTGCTGGGGCTCGAACGCCGAAGGCCAACTTGGCAACGGGACAACCGATTCGAGCCTAACGCCCGTGCAGGTGACACTCCCGGCACCGACACTGTTGCTCGACGCGGGGCGCTACCACACGTGTGCCATCACCGATGACGGCAATACTTACTGCTGGGGAGAGAACTACAACGGTATGCTGGGGGATGGGACCGATACCACACGTACGTTGCCGGCGCTCGTTGCCGGCGCGATCCAGTTTGAATCGGTCAGCGCCGGTTATCTTCAAACGTGCGGCCTCACCGGCGACGGAACGGCATACTGTTGGGGCGGTAACATATACGGGGAGATCGGTGACAGCACTCAGGGCGGCGCACATCCGCTGCCCACACCTGTGTTCGGTGGACACCGATTCGAGTCTATTTTCGCGGGGGGAGGGAGCTGTCACGGACATACCTGCGGGATTGGGACAGACGGTACGACATATTGCTGGGGCCGCAACTACCAGCGCTGGCTCAATCCCGAGCCTCCTTGGACCAGCTTTAATCTGGTTCCGACTGTACTCGTGGGAGACCCGGGCTTCAGCAGCATCATGGTGGGCGGCAGGGCCGTGTGCGGCATCGATACGGGTAGCAGACTCTACTGCTGGGGCGACGGGACACACGGCCAGAGTGGTCTTGGGAACGTCGGGAGCAGTGCGCCTGCTCCGATAATGCCTAGCCTAGCATTCAGCTCCGTTAGCCCCGGACAGTATCACACCTGCGCTGTCACCACGGATGGCGCAACCTACTGCTGGGGCAGCAACACGGACGGCCAACTGGGCAACGAGTCGAATCGCTCGGGTTGGACCATTCCGGTTCCGGTGTGGAATCCCCAGAAGCACGATGCACCTTGCACGTTGCACTTTTCTCACGCCCGCCCCTCCGCCCCTGTCCTTCTACCGATTCGTACGGGGCTCATCCGTGAGCCGCATGAGCGCTGCGCGCGCAGTCTCGACCCACGGTTGGAATTCGGGATCGGCCTTCTCCCACAAGCGCACGAACTGACCGTAGTACTCAACCGCCTTCTCCACCTCACCTCGTCCTTCGTGTATCTCCGCTAGGCGCATGTACCCTTGTGCCAAATGTCCCCCATCGTACCAGAGATCCGCTGACGGAAGCTCCACCAGCCGCTCGTACATCACGCGCACAGAGTCCTCTTGGCCGAGCCGGTCGTATGCCCGGGCGAGCCAGTTTCCGTCGTCGAACCGGCGGAACGCCGCAAGTGCCTCTTCGGACCGGTCCTCGGCCAAGGCAATGACGCCGCGGGCTCCTTCCGCCCACTGCTCAGCGTCCTCGGCGTGATCCGCATCGGGCGTTGCGTGGTACGCGGTCAGAAGGCTAGTGGCTTGGTCGGGTCGTCCCGATGCGGCGTAGGCAAAGGCCAGATGACCGTAAGGACGGTCGAGCGGGGCCAGTTCCTCCAACGGATGAAGCGCCAGGGCATCGTCCAACAGGCTCAGCGCGCGATCGGGATCGTCTAGCAATAGGCGCTCTACAATCGCCCGGCGCGCCATGCGCAGCAGATACGCGCCCCGTACCCCGCGTTCGGTACTGATCTCGAAAGCTTGCTGCCAGCGGCGGCGCGCCGACTCGAGCTGTCCCTGAAGCGCATCGAGGTGCCCCCACCACTCGTAGGCAATAGCCTCCCAGAACACCGTGCCACGTTGATCGTTCAACAGGCCCTGTACCAACGTCTGTGCACTATCGTACTGCTGTTCGTACGCGGCGTTCAGCACGAACGCCAACTTGACTTCAGGGTTTGCTGGAAAACGTTCCTGGAACAACTCCGCAATCACGGTCGCCGTGTCCCACTGCTTCTGCCGTGCGAGTGAGCCGGAGAGGTTGCTGTAATACAGTCGCGAGGTCGGGTCGACATCGAGCGCCTGTCCGTACAGGTCCGATGCCCGGCTGAAGTCCCGCAGCTGTCCGTAGATGACCCCGAGATTGTTCAACGCGTAGGTGTCATCAGGATACATATCGAGCACCGTGCGATAGGCGCTGATCACCTGATCCCGATTTCCAGTGACCACCGAGTGGTAGGCCGCTGTCACGAGGTAGCGCTCGCGTTCGGTCAAGCGGTCGCGGAACTCGTACGCCCTCGTAGCCGCATCGACTGCGCGGGCTCGCTGTTCGCCCTCGTTATTCAGAATGATTGCCGTCTTGCGGTACGCCATCGCAAACATGCTATCCTCGGCGATGGCTTCACCGAGCAACTGCAGCGCACGGGTCTGATCGCCCTGGTTCCACGCTTCGAGTCCCTGCGTGAAGATCCGCATGGCACGCATCGAGCCCGTCGTGACGCGCTCGAGCGGCTCACCGCGGCGAATATCGCGCAGCGATTCCCCGAAACGCTCGCGCATTCGGTTCGAAAGCCGGTCGACTGCGTCCACCAGCTCGTCGGCACTGGCCGCCTGCTCCGTTTCCGCCAGCAGCACCTCGCCATCCGTGGCTACCAGCCGCGCCGAGATCGTCAGGCTGCTTCCGACCGCTGCGACCTCGCCGGTAATGACTCCCTTCAGGCCTTCACGCTCCGCCGCGGCGAGGGCGACCTCTTCTGTCACACCTTGTGCTACGTCACGCCGCATGAGATCGAGCGTCCGGCCCAATTGCAGGGGATCCATCGTAGAGATCGCCGTCGACTGCGACAGCCCGATGCGCATCAATTCTGTGACCGTCGCCCCGTGCGTGGGTTCGGTTGCACGGTTCTCGAAGTCCGCGAGAACTACCCGCTCGCGCTCACCCATCTCTCCGGAGGATATGAGCGTAGCCGCCGGCCCGATGCCCAGCGCGCCCATCGTCGCCAGCCCCGCAGTCACCACGGCGAGCGCCCCAAACGCAAGGCCGCCGCCCACGAGCGTGCGACGCCAGGAGAGGAGGCGGCCAAACACGCTTTCCGTTCCCGCGCCAATGGTGCGCCGTCGCTCGAGTATCGCGGTCGCAACCACTAGCGGCAAACCCGCCAACAACAGTACTACCGCCCCGCCGAACACCCACATCGGAAGGCCCACCTGCAACACGAGCAGGTAGACCACTCCGAGCATCAGGAGTCCTGCCACACCGAACGCACCGGCAGCGAGCCCGGGGCCGACGCTCGTCGCGCGAGCCGGAGTCGCTGCGGCCGTCGTGGCGGCGGGGCGCAACGCTTCGGCAAACTGGGCCGCGGGGCTGAAACGGTCTGCAGGCGTCTTGGAGAGTACCCGCATCAATGCGGCCGACACCTCGGCCGGGACGGCCGGCCGCAGCGTCGTGATACTCGGTGGCTCCACCGTGAGGTGCTGGTGCACCACACTCTCTAGCGACCCAGTGAACGGAGTCTGCCCCGCGAGCATTTCGAACAGCACACACCCGAGGCTGTACAGATCGCTCCGGCCGTCGAGGTCCATGCTCCCGGCCGCCTGTTCCGGACTCATGTACAGCGGTGTACCGATCGACATCCCCGTCAGCGTGAGTCGCTCACCCCCGGCAGCCCTGATCGCGCGGGCAATTCCGAAATCGGCGACCCGCGCATGTCCCCCCGCCAACAGGATGTTCTCGGGCTTGATGTCTCGATGGACCACATCGTGACTGTGCGCATAAGAGAGTGCATCGGCCACCTCGCGCGCGATTTGCAATGCGTCCTCTAGCGGGAGTTGTTTCTCCCGATCCAATCGCTCGCGCAGCGACTCACCTTCCACGTTCGGCATGACGTAGTAGAGGAAGCCGCCGGCCTCACCTGAATCGTAGAGCGGGAGGATGTGGGGATGGTCGAGACCAGCAGAGATCTCGATCTCGCGCACGAAGCGCTCGGGTCCGAGCGCGGCCGCAAGCTCCGATTTCAAGACCTTGATCGCAACATTCCGGCCGTGTTTCACATCCTCAGCGAGGTACACCGTCGCCATGCCGCCGCGGCCCAATTCTCGGACTACCGTGTACCTATCGGCGAGTGCGACGGTGAGGCGATCGAGCGAGTCTGACATGTGGATTTCCAGTGCAGGTGACCCGGCAATGTAAGTCGGGTGGGCCCGGGTGACCAGGGAATGCCCGACGAAGTAAGACGAGGGAGGACGAGGACAGACGAGAACGGACAAGGGCACTTCCCTCGTCTTGCTTCGTCTGTACTCGTCTTACCTCGTCCTGCCTGGTCTGTCCTAACTTCTCGGATCTACGATCTTTCCCATGAACAGAATCGTCCCCGACAACTTCTCGCGTAGCACAAACACGAAGGGACGATCGACCACGAACGCCATCGGAGCACTGTCTACCATGACGACCGACGTCACCGCTGCCGCCTCGGTGCCTTCTTCATCGACCTTCACGAATGCCTTGTGTTTCACCTGATCGATCCAGATACCACCGGGGGCGTACATATTGGTAAAATCCGCTGCCCCGGAGAACGCCACGCCCATTCCCAAGGCCGCGAGCGCATCCTTCATCTCCAGCTCGTACTCGAGGGTGAACTTGGGCAGCTGCACGTACAGCTCGCCTGGGCCCAGCTGATCGAGCCAGGCCGACCAGTTCTCCTGCGTCAATGATTCGAGTAGCGCAGTGATACCACTGGGTTCGAACGGAAGGAGAACGGTCATCACATAGGCATCTCCACCGTAGGAAAGCTCTACCGTCATCAAGTCTTGGTTCCAGAGATACCGCACCGGTATTTGTCCCTCGTGTTCCATCATATCCACCGTTACTTCTGAACCATCGATCAGACGAAACGGTGCACCGCTGGTCCTGCTCTTGTCGAACTGGTGCGTCCAATCTGCTTTGAAGTAGATCGCGTTGATGAGGTACATGACGACTGCCGCAGGAATTGTCTCCGGCACGATCTTGGAGATCCGGCCGTTCGTCTTGTCATTCACCCAGCCATTGATGGTCTGCGACGCCGACGGAGCACCGAAATCGATTGCTGTGACCTCCGCATCGAAGTAGTTCTGGTTGAGATCGAGAAAGGCCTGCTCGAAAGTCAACGTGTGACGATACCAGATGGAGTTGGCTAGGGCGAACTCGACTTGTGGATCGAGATTCTGTAGCAGATCGATCAGACTGCGGTAGGATTCATTCACCCCCTGCAAATTCATGCCCTGTAGCTCGAGCACCTCTTGCATGGCCTCCTGGGTGGAACCGGCCGCGCCGTTGTAGGTCATCCCCAGTGCCATCGCTACACTCACCGGTGAGATGAAGATGTTCTTGTCTCCCTCCTGTACGTTGATCTCTCTGAACAGTTTGAACGCAAAGCTATTGTCGGCCTCTATCAGCTGGCCTTCTGCGACGCTCAAATCGCGGGGCAGCTCAGTGATGGGTTTCGGAGTTGGGTCGGGTCCGGTGCCATCAGTACAGGCAGTCACCAGGCCGGCGGTGGCTATGGCCAGAAGGGAAAGGACAACTCGCCGCATGGCTACCTCCCAAGGTGTTGAACAGTGTAAGTACTCGTTCTTCACCCTGAATACCCTGGGAGGTTGGCGATGGTCACTTCTTCCCAACCGGGGTGGGATTGGAATTCCCGGCGGATGGTGAGCCTGATCAACCGCTCAGGGTAGCGAGCTGTCGTCTGATTTCCTCGAGGATCGGAAGGAACACATCGTCCGCATCATTCCACAATTCCAGAGCGCGTTGGTAGTGTGTTCGGGCGGCTTGGTTATCTCCCATTTGGCGGTAGATGTGTCCTCGACGCCAGTGTGAGGGGGCGAGGAAGATCAGATCGGAGGCGCCGCTGCCCTTGAACGAGCCATACCACCGGAGCGCTTCTTCGAATCGGCCGCTTTCCTCTAACAGGCGGGCGTGCAGGTACCGCTCGTAGGCGAGCGTGTGGAACAACGAACCGGTGGCGAGCTGGTAGAACACTCTGCCCTCATAGTGTTCGATCTCACCCAATGCTTCCGCGACGTTGCCAGACCTCCAGGCCACCGTTGCGCGAACGCCGCTCGCCCAATCGTGGACCAGCGATCCCTGACCGTCGGGCGTCCCCATCCGCTCCAGCGCAGCAGCAGCGGCTAACGCCTGCTCCGTGTCTCCGACACGTGCGCTGGCAAGTCCGATCAGATACTGCGCCAGATGCGAGTGCAAGCCCTCGAGCGCCGTGAACCACACGCCCGGCGCCGGCGCAGGCGAAATGGATGTCCAATCTGCGTTGCGCAGTTGTTCCACATACCTGACCAATGCCGAGGAGTCCTCCACAACCGCAACCGAGGTGGCCTCCAGCATAGTTCGCTGCTCCAGAGCCGCTAGCGGCTTGATCTCCGCCATGGCGTCCAACGCATCACTGGCAGCGTTCCAACGACCCTGTGCCATCGCGATCGACGCAAGTGCCCCGTACCCAAGAGCTCGTGTGTCAGATGATCGGCTGTCCTCGACCAGGATGCCGGCCAGTTGCCCGGCAACGCTGGGATCGTCGAGGAAGGAACCCGCGCTCCACAACACCTCGAAGATCATCCCGTCACCTTGCGACCGAAGGTCGGCGAGTACTCGTTCCCGCGCCGCGACATCGCCCCGCACATGTGCCTGCAGCAGTCGCAGCTCCAGCAACCGATCACCTTCCGGTGTGAGTTCGGCAGCCCTTTGAGCCACGGCATCTAGTGCCTGGGCGTCTTGCGCTGCGGCTTCTATCCGAGCGAGGTGCACCAGAGCATCTGCCCGATCTGGCTCGAGTGCCAAGAGGCGGATCCAGGGCTCGCGCGCCGCGTCGAGCGGCATGCCGTTCCTACTCCCCCAGTGCGATATCAACTCACCGAGCTGCGACCACGCTTCGACGTCTGCGGGGTACGTCCCGACAATCGCACGGTACAGACGTTCCGCCTCGGTCGCGTCCGCGTCCACTACCACTGCCCCGCGCGCTTCCAGCAGCCGCCGGTCCCGTTGGGAGAGGCGATCGGCGTACCGTAAGGCCCGTATCGTGGACTCCCGACCCAACTCGGCGTCGAGCAGCCAGTCAGCCGCAATGCCGAGTTGGTACCATGCCAGCGCGAATGTGGAATCGGCGGCGATCGCTGACTGAAACGCCTCGGCCGCCTCCTGATATTGTGCGGCTCGCAAGTGCGTGACCCCACGCAGGTAGGCCTTCAGGGCTGGCAATGAACTCGACGTAACCAGGGCGATCTGCGACAACCGGGCTCCGGCTGCGTCCGGGTCCGCGGCAAGCAACTCCGCCGCCATGCCGTCCAACAGATCCAGCAGGTCGTCAACCGGCCCTTCTACTGAGGCCTGGGTCACGGCGTCCGGCCCCGCTCTGACATCGTACAGTGAAGCGTCGAGGCGCAGCTGCGCACCCAGTTGCACAACACTGCCGAGAAGGTACAGGTCGGCGTCCAACCTCTCGGCAATCCCGTGGCCAACGACGGGATCGATCGCGGATACAGATCCCTCCCTCTCCGTGACGCCGAGAACCAGGCGTGGATCGACGCTGCGCCAATTCCCGGCACCATCGAGCTTGGTTGAGAGGAGATCGACCAGGCCGTCGCCCAGGTACGCAAACTCTTCGCTCCCTCGTACGGTGAACGGAAGAACCGCTACGCGAGTGACCGTCGCCACGGCCGGGGAACGCCCGGTAGGCAACACACCGGCCACCGCTAGCACGACCACAAGCACAATGGCTGCGGCCGCTGCCACCAGCATCCGCCGCTTGTTCAACAGCCGATGGCCGGGCATGACCGTCGTCGCTTTCAGGACTGACGATGCGCGGAGTAGGCCGTCGCGGAATTGTCCCGCATCGGACCAGCGGTCTTCGGGCAGCCACGCCAATGCCTTCTTCAAGGCTGGCATCACGCCCGGCGGCACGCCGCTCCAGTCACAGTCCTGCAGGCGCTGCGCCATAGTCCAGCGCCGACCTGTGAGACACTCGTACAGGACCACGCCTGCGGCGTACACGTCGGTGGCCGGAGTGATCTCGGCACCCACCGCCTGTTCCGGCGCCATATACCCGGGGGTGCCGATCATGGCCCCGGTCATGGTCAGCTTCTCGGGCCCCGCCGCACTCACTGCGCGGGCGATTCCGAAATCCGCTACCAGGGCGTGTCCCCCGGATGCCGACAGCAAGATGTTCGCTGGCTTGATATCGCGATGGACGATTCCGCGACGGTGGGCGTACTCCAGCGCACTCAAGACGTCCTTGGCGATCTGGATCGCCTCCTTGGGCCGCAGCGCACCTCGCTCCAGCCGGTCCGACAGCGTCTCGCCCTCCACGTACGGCATAACGTAGTAGATCACCGTCCCCGCACCTCCCGAGTCGTACAGAGGCAGGATGTGCGGGTGCTGCAAACCGGCGGCGATCTCGATTTCCCGCAAAAACCGCTCGCCTCCCAGCGTGGCTGCCAGCTCGGGCGGGAGCAATTTTATGGCGACATCCCGGTTGTGCTTGCGGTCACGTGCCAGGTAGACGGTCGCCATTCCACCGCTTCCCACTTCGCGGAGCACCTCGTACCGATCGCCCACGGCCTCCCGCAGCAGGATCAAACGTACGTCTTCAGTGCGGTCTGTCGCGGTCAGCATCCCGTCCGCCTGGTGCGCCTCGAGCAACGAGGCAACCTCCGCGCGCAGGCTATGGTCGTCCCCGCACGCCTCCTCCAGGAAGCGCTCACGCTTGTCGGGGTCGTGCTCCAAGGCGGCATGAAAGACCGTCTGGACTCGTTGCCAGCGGTCAGGGTCGAGCGTGGGATCCGTCACGTGATGGGGGCCATTAACCGGTCTGATTCCGTGTTAGCGAAGGCTGTAAGATGGTCACTTAGCAATGAGAGAGAAAGGTGAAGGTGGGGAGCGGGGAGCGGGGAGCGCTCTCAGTCCACCCTCTTTGCCAAGAAGATATCCGGCTTGCCGCGCCCATTGGCATCAGGCATCACTCCCACGATGCGAAAGCCAAGCCGGGTATAGAACTCGTAGGGGTGGCCCTTGAAGTTCTTCACGTTGCGAATAGCGCCGGGTATGTCATCGTACAGATCTACCCCCCCGAGACTCGTGGCGTTGATCTCGTCATCGGAGCCGACCCAGAGCGTTAGCGCGCCTCGGTCCGAAACAATTGCTTCGATGTCCTCGACCAGCGTTCGCCCTAACCCTTGCTTGCGCCGGGACTCGGCGACTACTAAAGGATGCAGCTCCCACACGTGCCCGTCATAATGCGGCTGCGCCCCGACCCAGCCGATCACCCGCCCATCGCTATCCAACATCACTCGGCTGATCTTGCCCTCGGCCAGCGAATCCAACACTTCCTCCCTCGCCGCTTGCATGTCGGGCCAGGCCGGAGTCAGATCTGCAAACGATTGGTACAGCAGCTTCGCGGCCTGCTCCATCAGATCTTTCCGGTCAACCGACAACTCAATGATATCTGGGATCATGACAAACTCACATCTGCTGAACCGTTCGGGCGACGCATGCGTCGCCCCTCCCTCCCTGCCTCTCTACCTCTCTGCCTGGCTTGATCGCTACTAACACCCCATCTTATCCGTTGCTCCAGGACGCGAAAGGCCTTCCCGAAGTGACTGACAGAATCGAACACGAAACAATCTCCAAGGTCGGTGCCGACGTTGCAACGGGAGGCACTCCATCGAGCAAGGACCTGCCACCGTCGTTGCTGCGCCTGGCAGTACGCCGCGTACAGATCATATGCGGCGTGATTCTCATCCTGATGTTCATCGGCTGGTTCCTAACCAATCTGCTGGAGGGGCAATTAACCCACGAGTTCAAGCGTGTGGGGGAGTGGGGGCCGGCAGTCTTCATCATTGCCTCTTCATTCGCCATGTTCGGCCTGGCTCGAGCGAACCGAATTCCCCCATCCAAGGTGCTGGGGATCGCGCTCGTGTACGAAGTGGCCATCAGCTGGGGCATCGCGTTCTCCGAATACTATGACACGTTCCAAAACATGCCGGCGAACCTAATGGAGTCTGACCTCGTCGGACTCACCACCGTGGCTCTTTGGATAGTGTTCTTCACAGTGATGGTACCTGCCCCTCCGGGGCGTGCGCTGGTTGCGCTTCTGCTGTCGGCGATCTCGGTTCCAGTGGTCTACGTGCTCGAAGTCAGAGCCGGTCGCGCACCTTACCTTGACGCAGGCGCAGTGTGGATGATTTTCGCCGGCCCCCACTTTGTGGCCGTCGGCCTAGCATACATCAGCGCCCGGGCCATCTACCGGCTGGGACGGGACGTGAAACGGGCCCAGGAGATGGGCAGCTACAGGCTGGTTGAACAATTGGGTTCGGGTGGTATGGGAGAGGTGTGGCGCGCACGCCACCGCATGCTCGTTCGGCCGGCAGCCGTCAAGCTCATACACGCAGATGCGCTCGGAATGGATCCAACCGATGCCAAGGTCATGATCTCCCGGTTCGAACGGGAGGCGCAGGTCACGGCGTCGCTGCAGTCACCGCACACCGTGGAACTGTACGACTTCGGCACGACCGAGGACGGCACGTTCTACTATGTGATGGAGCTGCTCGAGGGCGTCGACTTGGAGAAACTGATACGCAAGTTCGGCCCGTTACCACCGGAACGGGTAGTACACGTGGTGCGGCAGGTGTGTGCGTCGTTGGGCGAGGCGCACAGACACGGCTTGGTACATCGTGATGTCAAGCCAGCGAACGTGTATCTATGCCGACGTGCGTTCGAGTACGATTTTGTGAAGGTACTCGACTTCGGACTGGTCAAGCGGCATACGTCACTCCCAACAGATGAGGACCTGCACCTCTCTCAGACCGGGACGATACTCGGCACGCCTTCATATATGGCACCCGAGGTCGCGCGCGGCGAAGGACCCGTAGACGGGCGGGCCGACCTGTACGCCGTCGGGTGCCTGGCACACTGGCTGCTAACCGGGCGGCTCGTGTTCGAGCAAGGCACTTACCCGGCAATGCTGTTGGCTCATGCGAGCGAACAGGCGTCCCCACCATCACGGAAGACGGAACAATCGATTCCGGCGGCGCTCGATGCCACCGTGCTGTCGTGCCTGGAGAAAGAACCGCAGGAGCGTGTGCAGACCGCAGAGGATCTGGTGGCACAACTGAACCAGGTGGAGCTCGAAACGCCTTGGACAAACGAGCGGGCGGAAGAGTGGTGGAATGACCATGAGGGCGACGGTTCGAGTGCGGGCACGGGCTAAAGATTCCTGCTCTGAAGAGAGTGCTTACCCGCCACTTGTCGACACCGGTACAGCCGCTGTAAGCTTGATGCCGCAGTTGACACTAACGATCGATTGAAGATTTCCACAAACACCGGAGAAACAGATGTCATCTCTCATCGAGATGCTGATGCAGCAGCTTGGCAGCCAGCAGAGCCTGGGACAGCTAGGCAGGCAGCTCGGCACGGATCAAAGAGCGACTGAGAACGCAGTCGGGGCTGCGCTCCCGGTCCTATTGGGTGCGCTGGCACGCAACTCCGCCGAGGCTTCCAAAGCGGAGTCGCTGGATCGGGCACTGAGCAAGCACGACGGAAGTGTACTCGATAACCTGGGCGGGTTCTTGGACGCACCCGATGTCGACGACGGGAACGGAATCCTACGCCACGTCCTCGGGGACAGGCGCCAGTCGGTCGAAACCGGCGTCAGTAGAGCCAGCGGCCTGGACATGTCGATGGTTGCGAAGCTGTTACCGATGCTAGCCCCGGTCGTCATGGGTGCGTTAGGTAGGCAGAAGCGCGACAACGGCCTGAACTCGGCCGGTTTGTCAGAGTTGCTCGGGTCGGAACGGCGACAGATGGAACAGTCGAGCCCCGCCGCCGGGATGCTCGGTAAACTGCTGGATCAGGACGGCGATGGTAGCATAGCAGACGATGTTGCGAAACTGGGGACCGGACTGCTCAGTGGTCTCTTCGGCAAGCGCTAGATACGGCCACCACAACACAACCGTAAACGAAACAGGGAGATGACAGTGGGCTTGTTTGACTTCATCAAGACTGCCGGTCGCAAGGACGAAGAAGATGAGCTTCAGGAGCAGGTTAACGAGGCCATCAAGGGCAACAAACTGAAGCGCTACGTCGACGGACTGGGCTTCGGCGTCGAGAACCTCAAGGTCAAATACGACGACGGGGTTGCGACGGTATGGGGCAAAGCGGCAACGCAGGAAGACCGTGAGAAGGTGGTGCTGGCTCGCGGCAACACTCAGGGAGTAGGACAGGTCGACGACCAGATGGAGATCGTAGAAGCTGCCGCTGCGGCGCAGTTCTATACGGTCGCAAAGGGTGACTCGCTGTCGAAGATCGCCAAGGAGTCCTACGGTGACTACAAGCAGTACCCGACTATCTTCGAGGCGAACCGGCCGATGCTCGATCATCCGGATAAGATCTACCCCGGCCAGGTCCTGCGCATTCCAACATTAGACTGAACCGACAATGGCACCGGCTGCAGCCACCGCGTGTGGCCGGCACTTCTCGTATCAGAGAGCCAAGCCACAAACCCAGCAACGGAGTTCGCATGGCGCGGACAAAGAAAGACGCAGCAACCAAGACGTTTGAACGCCTCGGTGCGTTCTACCTGGGCCGCAGATTCGACTCGGACAGCGGGGCAGTCCTGACTGACCCGATTCTGTACGATTCCAAGGACCTCACCACGCACGCAGTGTGTGTAGGAATGACCGGCAGCGGGAAGACGGGACTCTGCGTGTCGTTATTGGAGGAAGCCGCCATTGACGGCATCCCGGCGATCGTGATCGATCCCAAAGGCGATCTGGGCAACCTGTTGCTGAACTTCCCCCAGCTCAGACCGTCCGACTTCCTGCCGTGGATCGACCCCGGACAGGCTGCACGCAAGGGCATGTCACCTGACGAGTATGCCGCTGACGTTGCTGATTTGTGGAAGAACGGCCTGGCTGAGTGGGGTCAAGACGGAGCCCGACTCCGGCGTCTGCGCGATGCAGCCGATTTCGCGATCTACACGCCGGGCAGCACGGCCGGCTTACAACTGAGTCTACTGGGATCCTTCGCGGCGCCGGGTGCGGCCCTGCTCGAGGACGCCGACGCATTCCGCGAGCGCGTCAACGCAACCGCGTCGGGACTCCTGAGCTTGGTGGGTGTAGAGGCCGATCCGGTGACGAGCAGAGAACACATCCTGCTATCCAACCTGTTCGACCGTGCATGGCGTGAGGGTCGCGACCTCGATCTTGCCTCTCTCATTGCCGAGGTACAGTCGCCCCCGATTCAAACCGTGGGAGTGATGGAACTCGAAACATTTTATCCGAGCAAAGACCGTTTCGCATTCTCGATGATGCTGAACAACTTGCTCGCATCACCGGGCTTTGCTGCATGGATGGAAGGTGAGCCGTTTGATATCAGTAGCCTGCTACGTACGCCCGATGGCCAACCACGCATCTCGATCCTGTCCATCGCGCATCTGTCCGACCCCGAGCGCATGTTCTTCGTTACACTGCTGTTGAATGAAGTCGTTGCCTGGATGCGATCGCAGGCCGGTACCGGAAGCCTGCGCGCGTTGCTGTACATGGACGAAGTCTTTGGTTACTTCCCGCCCACGGCGAATCCTCCATCCAAGCCACCCATGCTCACACTACTGAAACAAGCTCGGGCGTACGGACTTGGCGTGGTGCTGGCAACGCAGAACCCGGTGGATCTCGACTACAAAGGACTCTCCAACGCCGGGACATGGTTCTTGGGTCGGCTACAGACTGCGCGCGACAAGCAGCGCGTGATGGACGGATTGGAAGGCGCTTCCGCCGTGTCCGGAGCAGCGTTCGACCGAGGTAAGATCGAAAAGGTGTTGTCCGGCCTGGATAGCCGTGTGTTCCTGATGCACAATGTTCACGAAGACGAGCCCGTGTTATTCCACACGCGCTGGGCGATGTCGTATTTGCGCGGTCCACTCACCCGCAGGCAGATCCAGAGCCTCATGGCCGACAGGAAGGAGGCGGTAACCGTGAAGGCGCCAGCTGCACGACGGCCCAAGGCCAAACCAACCAAGGCAGGGCGTGTCACCGCCGCTCGTCCGAGCGTTCCCGCTGACATCACGCAGGCATTCTTGCCCACGGCCAGTGTCGGCACCGGAAGCAGCCAGTTGGTCTACCGGCCGGCTCTTCTTGCGACCGCCGATCTACACTTCGCAAACGCACGAGCCGGTTTGGACGCATGGGAGACCGTGGCCTACGTCGCTCCATTGAAGGGACGGGCCGGAGTGAATCTGTGGAAAGGGTCCGAGCGGTTAGACACGGTCGAGCCGGATTTGGCGTATGAGCCGGATGAGGCGGCTGAGTTTGCCAAGCTCCCTACGGAAGCGTCCAAGAAAGCGTCCTACAGATCCTGGCAGAAGACATTTAAGACACATCTATATCAGAGTCACAGCGTTGACCTGTTGCGGTGTCCCAAACTCAAACTCAAAGCCTTGCCAGATGAGGCCGAAGCTGATTTCCGTGTCAGGGTGCGTGAAGCCGCCCGGGAGAAGCGCGACGCTGGCCTAGAGAAGCTGCGCAAGCGCTACACACCCAAGCTCGCCACTCTGCAGGATCGTATTCGCCGAGCGGAGGACAAGGTCGGGCGTGAAAAGTCGCAATACGATCAACAGAAGATGCAAACGGCCATCTCGGTGGGCGCGACCGTACTAGGTGCTCTACTCGGCAGGAAGGTGGCAAGTGTCGGTACCGTGGGTCGTGCCACGACAACGGCACGAGGCGTTGGTCGGGCTGCTCGTGAGAAGGGTGACATAGCCAGGGCGAGACGTGACCTAGAGGCACTATACCAGAAGTTGGGTGACTTACAGGCCGAGTTTGAAGAGGAGATCAGCCTATTGGGTGAAAGCATGGATCCTGCCGCATTCGAGATCACTACAACCGCTGTGCGCCCTCGCAAGACCGACATAAGTGTAGGGCAATTCTGCCTCGCCTGGCTCCCGCACTGGCTGAGTGAAGACGGTCTCGTCGAGCCTGCATACGAATGAGAACAGCCGGTCCTAGTCGGGCCGGCTGCTCACTGCTTCAGTCCATTCTCGTATTCTACTTCTTGCTCTTGAGCACGAACGTCACTTTCATGTTCACGCGGAACTGGTTGATCTTTCCGTTCTTGACATCGACCTTGAAGCCATCTACCCAAGCACCCTTGATATCTTCCAACGTCTCGGTTGCCCGCTCGATGCCACTCGCCACCGCATCATCAAAGCTCTTCTTCGAAGTTGCACTGATCTCGGTCACTCGTGCTACAGACATGATGTACCTCGCGTTCAGTTCTAGTATGTGATCATTGGCGGCAGCTTGCCGGCACCGTCGATCCAATCCTGAACCACTTTGGCGTTGGGTATTGTGCGGGTCAGTTTCTTCTCCTCGTTCACCTCTTTCATCTTGGACGCGAGGTTCTCCGCGTTGCGATTGCGCAGTTCCTTGATCGTGTCCACGCCGACCGCCTCCAACAACTCAGAATACTCCGAGCCGATTCCCGAGACCCGCATCAGGTCGGCCAGGTTGGTCCACTTGAGAAGCTGGTTCGAGCTGACGCCAGTCGTCTGGCTTACCGAATCCCTACCCTGGGTCGTCTTGCACAGCTCCAGCAGGTCATCCGTGGTTGCTATCTTCGCCGCCGCGAGTTTCCCGGCGTAGGTTGGACCGATGCCTTCGATGTCCTCGATCTTGTAGCCCATGTTACGAATCCTTTCCTCAGTTCATTATTGATGTGTCTAATTGCCGTTGCCGAGGCGCTGTCGGATTCTCGCTCCTGTGCAGGGTGTTGTCCAGGGTCTTCGTCTGCCATCGTGCATCCTCGGACTCCGCTGTGTCAGAACTTCCTGACAAATCCTCATCCTTCCTTGACCGCCGTTGACTGGCGTGGTCGTCGATCGAACCCGATACCTAAAGAGGTCCCTCACGGGGGAACTCATGGGTCAGCGACTGATTGCCACCTCCACAGTTGCGCACCCGAGCGAGCGTGTGAGGTGGAAGCCGGAGGGCGTGAACGAGGCGTTCGTTTTGGATCTCGACGAGTTGTTCAAGCCCATTTGAGCGCGGGCCATCGTCGCTGATCCCTGCACTGAAGTGCGTGCTCGGCAGCGGCACTGAACGTACCGCTCGTTGTCTCAAAGGCGCTCGAGCGGAGCAGCGTACACCCTGCCAAACCTATCCGTGACTTCAACGACAACATCTGCTCCTTTCGCGGCCGGTGCGTAGAACAGGTGTGCCGTGGGAACCGGTTCCACCCATTTGCGGCGCGGTGGCAGATCGGGGCCGGTATGCAACTCCACGCTCAGCGGATCGAGGCCCACGCGCTGCGCCATGGACCCTCTGCGGTCACCACCTTCGTACCACACGACTTTCCACTCGGGATCCCAGTCCCAAACGTTGGCGACTATTTCGTCCGGGGCCTTCGGATCGGCACCGTTCGGGTATGTTCGCATCTGGTGTTCGAAACCGTGACCGGTGGATTTGTAGCGCCAGCTCACTTCGGACCCACGGATATCGTAGACACTGTACCCGCACGGAGTCCCGTCGGCGCAGATCGGACCACTCCACCAAGCACCGCACACCGCCCCGTTCACATGTTCGTGCACCCCATGCTCAAATACGTGCTCGCTCTCATGAGTGTGACCGGTGAGGATGTGGGCATCGAACGGTTCGAGTAGCCGGTACAGCACGTCGCGGTTGGTTACGGAAATTGTGATACTCGGGTTCTGTTGGCCGATGCGAACGTGGCGCGAACCCAATACAGGGATGTGCGCGGCGACGAAGACGGTTGCTCCCGGTTCCACCAAGGCGAGATCTCTTTCGAGCCACGCCAGCTGCTCTGCATCGAGGTACCCGATATAGCCCTTGCCGTGCCAGAACACGTCGTCGAGGACCACATAGTGCGCTGTGCCGCGGTTGAACGAGTAGTGGCGTGGGCCGAAATGACTGGTGAAGGTTGCCGTCGAGTCCTTGTCCGTTGCGACGTAGTCCATGTCGTGGTTGCCGAGCGCCTGGAAGAACGGAATTCCCGTGAGTGACACGTTGCGTTCGTACTCGGGGAACAACTCCAGATGGTCGTACATGATATCTCCACATGCGATACCAAAGGCCTCGGTAGTACCACCAGCCGTAACGACCGACACGACATCGGGTACGGTCCGCTCTCGGCACCAGGTTATCTCGTCCATGTCTTCAGTCTGGGGATCGGCCAGGACTAGCATCATGTGGTTGTCGTTCGAGGCGTCGAGTCTCTCGAGATCGAACTCCGCGATCATCTCCCCGCCTGGATCAGGCTGCATCAGCTGGTAGAACCGAGCTGTACCGGAAGAGTTCTGCGGGATCCGATACCCCGCAGGCAACGAAACGGAAACGAACTCGCGGTCGGCCGTTGTGATTAGTTCGAAGGTCCCGTCGGCCCGAGTCTGAACCACATCCATACTGTCAGTAACCGCAACTCCCGCGATGCCGCTCCCGCCAGCTCTGACCTGGCCCCGGACACGCACCGGCTTCGCCCGACCCAGCAAGGGTGGGAGCAGACTACTCGGGAAACCTTCCAATCTTCGCGGCAACACGATGGCAGCAGTTCCTGCTGCTGCTGCCTGAAGGAAGGAACGACGGTTCAACCCATTTTCTGAGAGCTTCCGTGGTAAACGCTGGCGCCTGTCGCTCATTGGTGCCTCCGGAGACCTAGGAGTCGTAGGGTTGCGTGCCCAGACATGGTAGTCGAGTCGTGATCAGGAGACCATAGCATCGCGGGGTCCTCGGAGTTGCCAATCTCCGGTCCTGACGATCAAATATACACCTCTGCTCCTCTGCCTCCCTGCCCCGAATTGACTCGCACCGGCTGCTACTTGACCACGAGTTGTCTGGTCTGCAGTATCACTGAGTCAGAGTCGCCGAAGTACGATGTCTCTTCCGGAAAAGGTTGTTGAGAGGAGGCGAGCCACGGGTGGGGACCAGGCAAATCGGCCACCGGTGTGTCAACCGTCGCAAAGGCATCTTGACGAGCCAAAGCATCGTGGCTCGGAACGAGTCCCGGCTTCGCAACGGAGATTACTTCGTGCGGAGGGTTCTTGACCTTCTCGCCTGACACACGGCTTGGTCCCTACGTGGTGACGGACCCGATCGGGTCTGGCGGCATGGGCGAGGTATACAAGGCCTTCGACCCACGCCTCGGGCGCCATGTCGCGATCAAGGTCCTTCCGTCAGACCTGGCGAAGCATCCCGAACTCCAGCGGCGATTCGAGCGAGAAACGCGCGCCATATCCGCGATAAACCACAAGAACATCTGCACCATCTACGACACAGGCCAACACGAAGGTCAACCGTTCATCGTGATGGAGTTGATGGAAGGACAAACGCTCGATGTGCTGCTGCGCTCCGGCCCCCTCGCACCAGATACGGTGCTCGACATCGGGATCCAAGTTGCTGACGCGCTCGAAGCGGCGCACCGTCAATCCATCGTTCACCGCGACATAAAGACTGCCAACATCTTCCTGACCACCCGCGGCGATGCCAAGGTGTTGGACTTCGGGATTGCGAAGGTGACGCCGACTGAGGATACGCATGCTGACGACCAGGACACTGCCCTGACGGCTGTCGGCACCACCATCGGAACAGCAGCATTCATGTCACCAGAGCAGGCCAGAGGTGAGGAGGTCGATCCCAGAACGGACGTGTACTCCCTAGGTGTCGTTCTATACCAAATGGCAACCGGAGTGCAGCCGTACAGGGGTTCTGCAGACCGCATCCTCGCTCAGCTGACGACGCCTCAACCGGTGCCCAGCTTGGTGACACAGAACCCTGGTGTGCCAGGGGATCTCGACCGGATCATCCTACGAGCCCTCGAGAAGGACAGGGAGGTCCGCTACCAAACAGCCAAAGACCTGCTGGCGGATCTGCGGCGTTACAGGCGTGATGTTGTGTCGGGTCCAACTGCGGCCCGCAAGGCACTCGGCAGCGACGGCAGGTCGCCTTGGTGGCAAACCCGCATTTTCGGCGGGTCCGTCGCACTGCTCGCATTGATAGGAGTAGGCGCCGGCCTAGGTATCCTGATACCGCGCTGGGGAGCGCCACAGCAGGTTCAATCGATCGCAGTCCTACCGTGCTCGAGTCCGGGCGACGATACCGAAATCGACTACCTGTGCGACGTGCTTAGTGAGAGCCTCATCGCAAGTCTGTCGCAGATTGGACTCACCGTGATGTCCGACCAGATGGTGGAGCCATACCGGACCGGCAACAGGAGTGCACTCGAGATCGGGCAGGACCTCGATGTGGATGCCGTGGTGACGGAACAGGTCGATGCATATGGGGAAGGACTGTCCCTGGCAGTTGCCGTCACCGACGTGAGTAACGGTGCGTACATCTGGGGCGACCGCTACGATAGTCCGAGCGGCGAAATACACGGGCTCCACGAAGCCGTGGCACTGGATGTGGCCGAAAACCTGCAGCTGCGACTGAGCGCCACAGAGAGAGCTCAGTTCAGAATATATCAAACATATCAACAAGCTCAGTACGACTGGGAGAAACGAGAACTCGACTCCGCGATTGCGCTGTTTGAGGAGGTCATCAGCGAGGACCCCAACCACGCTCGCGCCCACGCCGGCCTGGCCAATTCTTACGTGCTGCTGCCGTACTACAGCGGCACATCCCCTAGCGAGGCATACCCCAAGGCGCGGCGCGCTGCCCAGCAAGCTCTCGATCTCGATCGAACGATTGCTGAAGCTCACGCCGTACTGGGGTTGGTGAAGCGGGATTTCGAACGCGACTGGCCTGGGGCAGAACTGGAATTCAAGAGGGCGATCGATCTAAACCCGACTTCCGGGCAAGCGCTGCAGTGGTACGCTGAGACCCTGACCATGTCCGGGCGGTTCCGTGAGGCAGAGCAGACGATTCTAGAGGCCCAACGTGTTATGCCGCTTTCACTCGCTGTCAGAGCGGTTCACGGTTGGGTCCTGTTCTGTGCCGGCCGGGGCGAAGCCGCACTCGACCAGCTGCAGGCGACTCTGCAAATGGATCCGGACTACGCCATGACGCACTGGTTCCTGGGACAACTTTACGTGCAACGCGGGGAGTACGGCGCAGCAATCGCTGCTCTGGAAAGGGCCACGAGGCTCTCGCCCGATGCGAGCCGCATGATCGCCGACCTCGGTAGCGCATACGGCCTTCGCGGCGATCGGGACAAAGCTCAGGCCTCCCTGGATAGGCTGAGCGAGCTCTCCGACCGGGGAGTAAACGTATCTCGCTACGAGTTCTCCGTAGTGTATGCGGGACTGGGAGACAACGATCGAGCGATTCGGGAACTCGAGTCTGCATTGGAGGAGCTAACCTGGCAGGTAGTGCTGGTGAAGGTCGATCCCATGCTCGCGCCATTGAGAGATGATCCCAGGTTCATCGGATTGGTGCGCCGCGTTGGCCTCCCGGCTGACCAGGCCATCAGTGGGGGGAGCGTGGCCCGTTGAGCGCCTCGAACAGTGCGGCCGCTCTCGCTCGTGACCTGCGACGCGTGACATTTCTCGTGGACCCCAGCATGTATGAGAAGCGCAATGCCTTTCCGCGGGAAGTCTACGGCGATCTGGATCGAGTCGTGCGAACCGATCTCCACTATCACTACTCGGGCCCGATCTGTGCGCACCGATGGTTGGACGTGTGCGAAGATCCGGCCTACGGACATCACGGGCTGCTGAACCGCCTGGACCAAGTATTCCCCGGAGCAATCGAAGCCATGCGCGTCGACTCTGGCGGACTGTCGAGGATCAACCTAGCCAGCCTCGGCCCGGGGGACGGTTCACTGGACGAGCGAATGCTCAAGATCTTCGACAGCGAGATGACGGTAGATTCGTATTGCGGCCTGGATTTCTCGATCGAGTTGCTGCGCCGAGCCGTGCATCGAATTGCAGGTGCCGACGAACTTCGTCACGAGTTTCCCATAACTGCAATATGCGGGGACTTTACAAAGTTGGAAGCCAAATTGCCAGAATTTACGCCAGGCCAGTCCCTCCGCATGTTCAGTCTTATCGGTTTGACCCTGGGGAACTACAGAGAAAGCGAGTTGTTGACTCAGGTCGGCAAATTGATGCATGACGGTGATTACCTGTTCGTGGACGCCCGACTTCATACACTCGGCCCGAGCGTCGATGGATACTCTCTGAGCCCGTCTGAGCGAGAGGAAGTCCTCCAAAGCTACGATTTAGGAAGCGTGAGGAGATTCGTGTTTGCACCGGCAGAGGTTGCGACCTTTGCCACCTCCGCAGATGTAGAGATCGAGTACGACGTCACTGACGCTGTTACCACGGTCCCCAATGCACTCAATGTCATCATCTATTGCACTGGACTCAGTACGACCATGCGCCTTACGGGCAAAGCGGTCCGGCGAGACAGGCTCGACTTGGCCATGACCACCATGTACCACTACCCGGACTTGGCTTCGTGGTTTGGTTCCGTCGGATTCTCAACGGTGTGGCAATCGGATGCCGGCGGCATCGCGATGTTCCTCTTGAGGAAGGACTAGTCGTTCGGGCGACGCATGCGTCTCTCTGCCGTCCTGCCACTCTGCCTTTGAGTGATCTGTGCTCGGACGACTCAGACAAGCAACCGTACTCGTCGCTCACCGGTGGTGACGGCCTGGCCCCCTCTACGGCGACCTCAACGTCTCCACGGGATCGACCCTGCTCGCTCGCCAGGCGGGGATGAACATGGCCACGGAAGCGGTCAGCAGCAGCGTCACCAGTACCAGGACCAACACCCAAGGATCCTGAGGAGTGACTTCGTACAGGAGAGCCGCCACCACTCGGCCACTCAGGAGGGAAGCTGCGAGCCCAACAACCGCACCCAACGCTACAATCCGGAGTCCTTCTGACAGCACCACCCCCACGACCTCTACGGTGCGTGCACCCAGTGCGATCCGCACTCCGATGTCGCGCGCGCGTCGGGAGACCAGATACGCTAACACTCCGTACAACCCAACGCCGGCCAGCGCCAGCGCGACTGCGGCGAAGATACAGGCGAGAAGCATGAGAAAGCGCGTAGGTGCCGCCTCCGAGCTTATTGCTTGGGATACGGTCTCGACTTGCCGCAACGGGATCCTCGGATTCAACGAATGGATCTCCTCTCGGATCGCTGGGAGAAGCGGGCCAGCTCTCGGAGCACTCCGAACCGTCAGCGTCATGTAGCCGGGACCGAAGTGACCATGTGGCACGTATATCTCTGCAATGGGTTCCTGCGTAAGTGCTTCCGAGCGAATGTCGCGCACTATTCCTACTATAGTCCACACGGGGCTACCGTACCCCTGATCAGTCATCACTTGGACTCTGTTGCCCAAAGGGTCCTCATGCGGAAAGTTGTCGCGCACGAAGGTCTCGTTGACGACTGCTACCGGAAGTGGATCCACGTCATCTGAGGGAAGCAGGGTCCGGCCGCTGACGAGTGGGATCTGCGCCGTCTCGAGGTAATGCGGGCTGACGGCTCTGACTCCGGCCAATGTCTCGGAGCCCGGCATTGGTACCGGGCGCCCCTCGATCCGGAGCTTGGCCGTGGTGTGACCGGGTCCCAGGGGAGCGCCGTAGATGGACCCGACGGCCTCCACACCGGGTATGGCGGCTACCCTCTCCTCCAGAGTCCGATAAAACGTCCTGACATCCTCGATGTCACCACCCGTTGACAGTGTGATTCGCAGGACGTCGCTGGTCTCGAAGCCAAGATCCACGGAGTGGAGTTCACCAAAACTCCGAGCGAGCAATCCCGCGCCACTCAAGAGAACCACTGACAGGGCCACTTCGAACCCAATCACGAGGCTGCGAAAACGACGCCCGACGAAACCGCCGTCCGATCCACGTCCGGCGTGCCCCAAGTTCACCGACGGAGCAACTCGTGTCAGATAGATGGCTGGACTCACACTGGTAAGCACAGTCACGGCCATGACGAGCCCGACAGAGAAGAGCAAAACGGAACCGTCGATCGTTATCTCGGACACTCGCGGAACCATTCCCGCCGAGGTCAGCGCAAACACCTCGACCCCGCCAACCGCGATGACAACCGCGGCTGCTCCACCGACGACAGCTAGCACTGCGCTTTCAGTTACGAGTTGCCGCATAAGCTGCCATCTACTCGCGCCGAGCGCTGTTCTCACCGCGAACTCGTTGGTTCGACCGTAAGTTCTGATCAACAGGAGATTCGCCACATTAGCACAGGCGATGAGCAGAACCACTGACACTGCTCCTAGCAGAATCCAGAGCCTAGCTCGTACCGGACCCACGACTTGTTCCTGCAGTGTCCGAACGACGAATCCTTTCCCTGTATTCGACTCAGGATAGGCTAATGAGAGATTAGCAGCGATAGAGCGGGCTTCGGTGCTCAGTGAGGCAACCGTCGCATTCGGCCCCAGACGGCCGATGGTCCACCAAGTGTGGCAGGCCCGCCCGCAGCTCTCGGGAGAACCGAAGCGGTGTGGTAGCCACATCTTGGTGTGGCCCGGAAACTCGAATCCTTCGGGCGCCACACCTATGATCTCATACCGAGTGCCTGCAGTGCCGAGTTCGATCGATCGACCCACCACGTCGCGTGACATGCCGAACCGATCTCTCCACAGGCTGTATGAGATCACGACGAATCGGGGCGCACCGTATCCCGTTTCGTCGGCCCTGAGATCTCTACCCAGCGGTGGGGTAAGACGGAAAACTGCCAGCAGTCCCTCTGACAGACGTGCCGCATCTAGGAGGATCGACTCTCCGTCATCGGTCAACGTGACGCTGATGGGTTGGTACCCTACGAGGTGCTCCAGGGAAGAAGATTGAGCCAATAGGTCTGCAACGTCCGGCGGCGACATGTCTCTCTGAATACTCTGACTGCCTTCCCGCAACACCGACACTGTCACCAGTCCGCCCGGGTCACGATACGGGAGCGGGCTCAAGAGAACGCCGTCTACCACCGCGTAGATGGCTGCGGTCGTTCCTATGCCTAGGCTTATCGTCAGGATGGCAACGGCGGCAAACAGAGGACGCCTTCGAAGAGTGCGAAGCGCGAGGCGCAAGTCGCCCACGATGTCACCTGCGAGTTTTGCCAGGTTCGTTCGTGGTCGCTCTTCACTCACGTGGCGCTGCTCCGATCGGAACCGCAAATACACGAGGCAAGCTTGTCGCCAAAACCATAGGTCGCACGCCACTCGGGAGCGGCTGTCTCGCCGACGAGCCCATTCTTCTCTCAGGTCCCCTACCACGCCGTGGACTTGAGCCTCCGAGCGTAGGACAAGCTGCATCAAGCGCTCGGCCAGCCGTGGCGGCCGCCCCACGTCAGACATCAGTTCCCTCCCCTCAGGACGGGCTCGAGACCGCGCCACATTCCGAGCAGAGCCTCTCGTGACTCGCGCAACACCGCCAGCCCAGCCTCAGTGACGACTACGTAGCGCCTGAGCTTGCCGCCACGCGTTGCTCCACCTGCCCTCAATTCAGACTTGAGGAGGCCCTTGGCCTCGAGCCTGTCAAAGGTGACGTAAAGGGAGCTGCGCGATACGGTCCGGCCCGTGCGCTCTTCGATCGCATCCACGATCCGCACACCGTACGCATCTTCGCCCAAGTGAAGAACGGCTAGAAGCACGAGTTGTTCGAAATCACCGAGAGCCATTCGCATCCGCCTTGTATTTAATGATTACAACGTAAGCAATGGCTGGAAAGTTTCGACCGGAGGATTGTTGCGTGTCACTACGCAGGAAGCCGGAAGGCGAACCGCCTTCCGGCTTTGTTGCTCAGGCGGCGCATGCGTCTCTCTACCGTCCTGCCACCTCTGCCCCTCTACCGCCTCTGCCCCTCTACCTCCCTGCCCTCATGCCATCACATGCCACTGCCACTTTGCCGCTCTACCCAACACATGCCCCACCTCTCCGGCCGACCAGCAGTGGAGGATCGCGTTGGCAAAGGAGACGAAGGTCGAATTGCACATGTCAGGCGGCGTGGCCAGATCGGGATACAAGGTGCTCAGAGCCGCACCGGTCAGAGCGACGTTAGTGGAATTTGATTCCTTATATAGTGTCCGGCCGAGCAGTCCCAGGCCGGAGTGCTTCACGGTGACCCGGTTGTCCTTCACACCCAGCCAACAGCGATCGCCACTATCCAATGTGAACCTCGCCCAGCCCGGGGCTTCGCCTGGCTCCATGTACGCGGTCATCTCAGTCATCCTACCCCCACGGGAGACGAATTCGAGGAAATGCCAATACGGAAGGCAACGTAACTATTGGCTCGCTGCGGCATCGTGATTTGGATCACTAGTGAGGTCCACCCTGCCACCCTGCTCTGCCGCTCTGCCCCTCTGCCGCTAGACATCACATCCGGCCTCCACGATATTTGAAGAGAGGGAAAAACAGACTCCTGTCGCGAGGTACCTGAAATGACGATAGCGACACGGCTCACCCGATTCCCCGCGTCCCGGCACGTTCTTTTCACATACGCTCTGGCGCTACTTTGCACGACACCGGCCCAGGCACAGGATCAGATCCCCATCAATAGCAAGCGATTGAGCGATCGCGTGCTGCTCACCTGGGCTTGCGATCACTTCCAGGGCACCAATCTGGCGGTCATCGTTACCAAACAGGGACTGGTCGTCATTGACCCTGGACTGAGCCCGAGCACGGTAAGGCGCCAGCGGGAGTTGATCGAGCGAGAGTTGGACCGCAGTGACTTTCTGTATCTCATCAACACGCACACGCATAACGATCACGCTTTCGCCAACGAGGTGTTTCCCGAAGCCACCGTAGTCGGCCACGGAAACGGCGTAGCCGCACTCGAGCGCGAAGTGGATCAGATCCCCGAGCTGTTGGAGCGCCTGCGCCGCAGCAGCGAGAGATATAGTGAATGGGCGGCCGGAACCTCACCTGACAGCACGGAGGGCAAGCACGCGCGGGAGGGAGTGGCGGCATTTGGCGTGGGAATCGCCGACCTGGAAGCAGGCATCGAACCGCGCTACCCGACTGTTACCTTCGACCACCATCACACGCTGAACATGGGTGACGTGCGATTCGAGCTGTTCGACTTCACCGGCCTCCACTCCGACTCCGACATGCTGATCCTGCTGCCCGACGAGCGGATGCTGTTCACCGGGGATGTTTTCTGGGGAGGACAGTTACCATTGCTTCGCGAGGAAATGGCCGGGGAATTCCCCCGGCTGCTGGATACCTGGAAGGTGATCCTCGAAGTCTCTCCGGACCTCGAAACGATAGTACCGGGTCATTCGGATGTACCGCTGACCGTCGATCAGTTCCGGGGGATGTACCAGTACCTCTCGCGACTCTGGACCGATGTACAAGCCGCCAAGGACGCTGGCACCCCGCTCAGGACGTTCTTGATGCGGAACGTCTTCAAAGAAAGGTACCCCGAGGTAGCCGACTACAACTTCATCCGCCGCGACTACAATTTGCACCAGCACAACATCTACGTGCTGTGGCAGTTGGCGGGTAGCTGAACCTTATCAGTTCTTTCGCGGAGCCCTTATGTCCCGGCCACCTTGATGCAGGATCAACTCGGTGGCCGTCCCGTCGGGCCCGAGGACAAACGTGATCTGGGCGTCGATCTCCTCTATGAAGAACTCAGTCTCTGACTCAGGGTGGATCTGCACGGCGTTCTGCCCCGTCGCCCGAGTCATCAGCCGGGCACCCTCCACAAACACTGCTAGATCGAAGCCCGGCTGAATCTCGTATACCCCGACGTATCGCTCGAGCTGCGCCGGATCGAGCGCGATCGCCACTCGAGTTTCTACTTCATCGGACACCTTGACCGCTGTCTCCGCCTCAGTGCCGCCGCCTGATACATCAGCATTGCCGTCACCTTCCCGTCCTCGAGGACGAACTCGAAATGGGAGAGGGACGTCTTGTAGAAGAATTGCGTCTCCGATGCTGCATATGCCTTGGACCAAGGATCGCCGGCCCGCTGCGTGTGGAGTGCGCCGTCCCGGATGGTGACCAGGCGCTGCGCGTCTTCGTCGATCTGGTACACGCCCACGTAGCGTTGCATCACGTCATCGCCTAATGCGACCTCGCTGAACGTCGGGAACGGGGTGCCGGCTGCCAGGGCGGGGAGCTTTGTGGCTACGAGGCCGGGGCCTACTTCGTTGGCCGTGCTGTTCGAAAACACCACGACGAACACGTCCTCCTCCGGCAGATACGCAGCATCGGTACTGAATCCAAAGATCCCTCCGCCATGCCGGATCACCCGATGGCCCCGTATGTCCCCCATAGTCAGACCGTACCCGTAGCCGGGGGCTTCGCCGTCATTCAGCACAAACGGGGTGGTCATGCGCTCGACCGACTCAACACTGACAACCTCTCCGCCAAACAAAGCCCGGCTCCAACGGTAAAGGTCTTCGACTGTCATCATCAGGGAGCCGGCTGCATACGGCTGGGTGAAGCTCAGGTAACGCTGGTTGGCATACCCGTCCTCTGGAGAATCTCACGGCAAAGAAGCAGCCTATCATGGACGCTTCCTGGACGCAAGGGCGACCGGATGATCGTTGCACTTTGCACGCTGCCTGTTACACGTCTTCCCAGTCCCATTTACCTCAAACCACGTAACGCCCCGCCTCCACTATACGTGCGCCAATGGCGTCGTGCAGTTGCGCCCGGTTGACCGGCACATGCTTAGTGAGCCGGCGCAGCCCGGCCATCATCGTGCGCAGCTCGTCACCCTCTGCACTCTGGGCCAGTACATTCCGGCCCCAAACGGCCACACGGTCCATTGTGTCGTGCACGTAGAGCGTCAGCATGTCCGCCATGGCACGAGCGCTCTCTTCGCCGTCGGCGGCTGCCCTCTTCAGTGCCCGCAAGAGGCCGCTCTCACACGCGTAGGTCTCCATCACCATGTCAGCTGCGTCCGCGAGAACCTCCTGCTGATCCTTGATATGCTCGCCATGCTTCTGTGCTGCAAAACCGAGTGCTGCTAGGCAGGCCTTCTTCATGGCGGCCACCAACTGTGTTTCGTCTTCCAGGAAACCAGGCTCACCAGCTTCTTCGAACTCCGGTGGGCCCAACAGATCTTCAGCTACCTGCTTGGCGGCGGCGAAGAGCGGCAACTCCTTTTTCACCGCCTTCTTCAAGATCATGCCGGGAACGAGCATGCGGTTGATCTCGTTGGTGCCCTCGAAGATCCGATTGATGCGCTCGTCCCGATAGATCTGCTCCAGGGGGTAATCTTCGCAGAAACCGTAGCCTCCCAGCATCTGCAGCCCTTCCTCGGCTGCGAGCGCCAACGACTCGGTGGCGAAGACCTTGATCATGGAGCACTCGATAGTGTACTCCTCGACTTTGTCGATCGTGTTTCGGTCGAAATCATCTGCGTCGGCGTCGAGCGTTTCTATCGCACGATCCATGAGACCCGCCGTCCGGTACACCATCGACTCGGAAACGAAGGTGCGCGCGGCGATGTCGGCGATCTTGGCACGGATCAATCCGAAGTCACTCAGCGGTCGCCCGAACTGTTGCCGTTGGTTCACGTAGGGAACCGCGTGCTCGAGAGCGAGCTTGCAGCCCCCCACAGTGCCCGCGCCCAGCTTGAACCGGCCAACGTTCAGAATGTTGAACGCAACGACGTGCCCGCGCCCAATCTCACCCAGAACATTCTCAACCGGAACCTGTGCATCTTCCAGTATCACCGCGCAGGTGGAAGAACCCTTGATCCCCATCTTCTTCTCTTCGGGACCGATGGCGACACCCGGGCTGGCGCGATCCACGATGAACGCGGTGAACTTCTCACCGTCTACCTTTGCGAACACGATGATCACGTCGGCGAAACCGGCATTGGTGATGTATTGCTTCGTGCCGGTGAGTATGTAGTGCGTCTCTTCCTTATTGAGAGTTGCGGTGGTTCTCGCAGCCAACGCATCCGAGCCGGAACCGGGCTCGCTCAGCGCGTAGGCACCGATCAGTTCACCCGTGGCCAACTTTGGGAGATATGTGTCTTTCTGGTCTTTGGTCCCGAAGTAGAGAATCGGAAGCGTGCCGATACCCGTGTGCGCGCCGTGAGTTGCCGCAAAGCTTCCGGCCCAAGCCATCAGTTCGCAGACCAACATGGTAGTGGCCTTCTCCGCACCCATACCACCAAACGCTTCAGGCACGTCCACCGACAGGAGACCAGCCTCACCGGCTTCCTTTAGGATGGATTTGCCAAGCTCCACCTTCTTCTCGAACTCCAGCTCCTCGTGGTGTGGCTTGACGCTGCGCTCTATGAACTCGCGAACCGTGTCCGCGATCATTCGCTGCGTCTCGTCAAAGTCCTCTGGCGTGAAGACGTCGGCCGGCGCGGTGTCCTCCAGTAGGAACTGGCCGCCGGTGGGATATCCGTTCTCGCTGGGCATGAGTCTGTCCTCCTCGTTGGCCCTCGCTTACATGGCTTCGAAGATGCCCGCGGCACCCATGCCGGTACCGATGCACATCGTGACCATGGCGTAGCGGCCTTTGCGGCGCCGCAACTCGTGCAAGGCCGTAGCAGTGAGCTTGTTGCCGGTACAACCCAGAGGATGGCCCAGGGCGATGGCCCCGCCGTTGGCGTTAACCCGCGGGTCCTCCGGATCGAGTCCCAGACCTTTCAAGACGGCGAGACTCTGAGCGGCAAAAGCCTCATTCAGTTCTATGACGTCCATATCCTCCAGCTTGAGTCCGACCCGCCCGAGGACCTTCGGCACCGCGTCTACCGGACCGATCCCCATAATCTCCGGAGCCACACCGGCCACCGCGTAGCCAACCCACCGGGCCAGCGGATCGAGCCCGAGTTCGGCAGCGATTTCCGGCGTAGTCACAAGCGCCGCGGCACCACCGTCGGTCATCTGGCTGGAGTTACCGGCGGTGACCGTACCATTCGCCTTGAATGCGGGCTTCAGTTTCGCCAGAGCTGCCAGCGTAGTGTCTGCCCGTGGGCCCTCATCCCGCTCCAACACGGTCTCCCGAACCACCGGCTTGCCGTTGGGGCCAGGCTCGCTCACCGCAGTCTTTACCGGCACCAACTCGTCGTCGAACTTCCCGTCCTTCTGAGCCGCTACCGCTTTCATGTGACTGTTATAGGCAAAGGCGTCCTGCGCCTCCCGATCTATGCCGTCCCTTTCCGAAAGCCGCTCGGCGGTGAGCCCCATGTTCAGGTAGGTGCCGGGAGCTTCGGCCGCCATGGTAGGATTGGGCAGGTAACGGTGCCCACCCATCGGCACCAACGTCATCGACTCGACCCCACCGGCGATCGCCACGTCGACCTGCCCCAGAGCAATTTCGGCGGCGGCCAGGTTGATGGTCTCGAGACCGGATGAGCAAAAGCGGTTCACCGTCATGCCGGGAACGCTGTCGGGCAGCCCCGCAAGGAGAACCAGGTTCCGCCCAACGTTCATACCCTGCTCTCCCTCGGGCATGGCGCACCCGATTATCACGTCACCGATGCGTGCCGGGTCCAACTTCTCCGCCTTCTCGAGTAGCGCGCGAATCGCCGCCGCACCCAAGTCGTCGGGGCGCGTCTGCCGGAAGGTTCCTTTCTTCGCCCTGCCTCCTGGGGTACGGAGCGCCAGGGCCACTACCACTTCTCGCATGGCTCTTTCCTCCTTCCGTCAGTTCCGCAGGGGCTTGCCGGTCTTGAGAATCGCCTGCATACGCTCCAGGCTCTTCCTCTCACCGCACAGTCTCAGGAAGCTCTCACGCTCCAAGTCCAGCAGGTGTTGTTCGGAAACCGTCGTCGGTGCAGGCACATCGCCACCACTCAGGATGCGACCTAGCTCTCTTCCGATCTTACGGTCGTGTTCCGAGATGTACCCTGCCTCCTCCATGTTGAAGAGCACCGACTCGACCAGCGCCAGTCCTGCTTTGCCCATCACCGGGATATCCCGTGCGGGGAGCGGCGACTCGAATCCCGCGCGAGCCATTGCCAGAGCCAGGTCCTTGGCGTCCGCCACACGGTGATCGCCGTTCATGGACCAGGTGTCCTGTGGCCGCAGAAAACTCAGACCGCGCGCCTCGTCAGCCGACGTCGCCACCTTGGCCATGCCGATCGTCTCGAACGTCTTGCGCAGTGCCGGATAGGCGTCTGACTTGTCGACCAAAGCTGCCACGTTGCGCTTGTACAGGCGCACACAACCTCCACCTGCTGGCACCAGGCCGACGCCAAATTCCACCAATCCGATGTAGGTCTCGGCGGCGGCGCGGATCGCGTTGCCTGCCATGGTTACCTCGCAACCACCCGCCAGTGTCAATCCGTGCGGCACCGTCACTACTGGAACAGAACACTGCTCGAGTCGGTTCGTGGCCGACTGAAACTGTCGCACGATGACATCGATCTCGTCCCAGTTCCCCTCCTGCGCCTCCATCAACAACAGCATCAGGTTGGCTCCGGCGCTGAAGTTTTCTCCCTGGTTGGCCACCACCAGCGCCTGCCCCTGGGTCTCAGCCTCTTTACAAGCCGTCATGATCATCGAGATCGTGTCCTGACCGATGACGTTCATCTTCGAGTGGAACTCGAGGCAGAAGACACCGTCACCCAAGTCCAACAGGCTCGCACCGGCGTTGCGCCGGATCTCGTCGCCCGCACCGCGGAGGATTTCGAAATCGTAGAAGCGCGGGTCGACCGGCACCTGCACCATCACGCCCGACTCGGCGGTGGGCGCCTGGAGTGAGCCGTTTTCCCTCAGGTAGACAGATTCTGCCCCGCCGTCGTACAGGTCGGTTACCCAAGCCGGCAAGTCGTACTCGTCGGCCTTTAGACGTTCGGTGACCTTGCGGAATCCGAGGGCGTCCCACACTTCGAACGGACCCATGGTCCAGTTGAACCCCCAGCTGATCGCCCGATCGATCGCCGACACGTCATCGCAGATCTCTCCCAAGCGCATCGCCGAGTACGAGAGCGTCGGGGCCAGCATCTTCCAGACAACCTCAGCCGCGCGGCCTTTGCCGAAAACCAATGTCCCCAGGCGCTCGACCGGATCGTCTATCGACTTGACTGCTTCTAGTTCGGGGAACGAGGCCTTGATCTTGTCGCGGTATTCGAGGGTTCCGAGGTCCAAAGTGAGGATCTCCGAGCCGGCGCCGCCTTTGACCTTCTTGTAGAAACCGGCGCCACTCTTGCGACCGAGCAGTCCTTTCTCGACCATCTGTTCGAGGAACGCGGGAGCAGCGAACACATCGTGGCTCTCGTCTTCGGGGGCATTGCTACGAACGTTCTCGGCCACGTGCAGGAAAGTGTCCAGCCCCACCAGGTCCATCAGTCGGAATGTCGCCGTCTTGGGCCGGCCCATTGGGGGACCGGTCAGGGCATCCACCTCTTCGACGGTGAGCCCGAGTTCGTCCATCACCCGGAGCGTCAACATTACCGCGTGGATTCCTATGCGGTTGGCGATGAAGTTGGGGGTGTCCTTGCCGGGAACGATACCCTTGCCCAACCGTTGCGTGGAGACCTCTTGTACCAAATCGAGCGCCTCTTCAGAGGTCTCCGCGATGGGAATGACCTCCAGCAGTTTCATGTAGCGCGGCGGATTGAAGAAGTGAGTGCCGAGAAACCTGGGCTTGAGAGCGTCGGGCAGTACTTCCGCCATCTGAGCCAGCGACAGGCCTGACGTGTTGCTCGAGAGGACCGCATCGGGACCGAGGTGCGGGGCGGCGGCGGCCAGGACTTTCTTCTTTATGTCCAGGTCCTCCTTGACCACCTCCACCACCCAGTCCGCCTCTCCCAGGCGAGCCATGTCGTCCTCGAGATTACCGACTTCGATCAGGTCCAGTCGCTCCGGTACGAAGAGAGGAGCCGGCTTGGCCTTGAGCATGGCCTTGACCGAATCGGCGGCGATCCGGTCGCGGACCGTCCTGTCTTTTAGAGTGAGGCCGGCCGCCTTTTCGGCCTCACTCGGTTCTCTGGGAATGATGTCCAGCACTAGAGATGGGATGCCGGCGTTGGCAAAATGAGCGGCTATGGCGCTGCCCATCACGCCGGACCCGAGGACAGCGACCTTGGAGACGTGCCTCTTCATGGGGACCTCCCCTCCCCTAAGAACTGAATACCTATTCAGTACGCTACCAGCAGCTTCCCAGCTTGTCAACAGGGGACTTGTCCCTGAAGATACTGCAGTATACCACCATATTAGCAACAGTTGAGGGATCGAGATGTTCCAACTACCCCAGGTTGGCCAGCAGCAGAAGATATGAGTGTATATTCATTTACTGCCTTTTTCGATGGTTTCGCATGAGCGCCAAATGGAAGGAAACCAAACGGGGGCGGATCCTCGATGCGGCCGTGCTGGAAATCGCACGGCACGGGTACTACGGCACGACTGTGTCCGCGATCGCCGGCCGCGCTGGCGTCGCCGACGGCACCATCTACCTCTACTTCAAGAGCAAGGAAGAGATTCTCGTCTCCATCTTCGAGCGCGCCATGCAGCGCTTCAACGAGGAGGCAAGCCAGATCGTTGAGGAAACCGCCGGAGCCGAAGACAAGCTGTGCCGTTTGGTGGCGTTACACCTGTCTCTCATGGGAGAAGATCGGGACTTGGCTGTCATCTTCCAGGTGGAGTTCCGCCACACGATCCATGTGTTGGAGCTGCTCTCGCGCAGCCGTATCCGCGAATACCTGGCTCTGATCGCACAGGTGGTTGAACAGGGGACGCGGGACGGTGTCTTCAAAGCCGACGTCGACCCGCTGTTCGCTGCCAAGGTTGTGTTCGGGATCCTCGATGAGATGGCCACCGACTGGGTGTTGTCAAAGAAGAACTTCCGCCTGGCCTCTCGCGCAGACCCGGTCTGCGAATTGCTGATGGGCGGCCTACGGGCCTCTTAGATCGGGCGACGCAATGTGTTCAGGGTTCGGGCGACGCAATGCATTTTGAGGTTCGGGCGACGCAATGCGTCGCCCCTACCGTTCTACTACCGTTCTACCGTTCCACACGCTGAAACCGCATGTCATACACCCGACCCTGACGCAAACGCAGCTCAACGACGGTGCCCGATTCGTCTCGATCGAACCGTATGAGCCCCAACTGTCCGGCGGTGAATGCGTCACTGTACACGGGTGAAAGCCTGAAGCTGTCATCTGGCCGGCGCCGCACCTCGAGATGACCTTCTTCCACGATTATAGTGAGCGTGGTTTCGGCATCGTGGCTGTAGAACTCGCCTTCGTACGCACGCAGGTCTGCTTCACTCGGTTGGAACTCGTCCACGGGTTCATAGGTGCCGTCGTCGTACTCACCCGACCGAACCAGGATGCTCGGTCGGGGTCCATCCGCCGGCCGTACGATGAAGCGGCGATCGCCCGAGCCCACTAAGAACTCAGTCTGCGACAGGGGCACCATCGGTGCCCGCCCATCCATTCGCAGCTGGCCCTCGACCACTGCCAGCCGCATCGGATCACCCGTTTGTGTATCACGATAGAGTCCGGCCACCCGTGACAACGCCTGGGCTGGCACGTCCACTCCGTCGGCGGCAACGGGATCGTGCGCGGCGTCGCCCAGGAAAGCACGCGCGATGCGGCCACCGTTTCCACTGGTGCTGACATTCGAAGCGTTGCACAGCATTGCTACGGACAGGCCCTGCTCGGGAAAACGCCCCAGGTAGGCTCGGTAACCCGACGTCGAACCGGTGTGTGTAACAGACGGTACGCCGGCAAATGGACGCACGAAGAGTCCCGCCGCGTACGCGATCTGACGTCCGTCGTTGAGCCGCCCCTGGTCGACCATCATGCGGACGAACTCCGGTCCACCAAGCGTTCCGTGTGCCAGCGCCTCGTTCCAGATGAGCAGGTCTCCCACCGTCGTGAGAATGCCACCGTTCCCGTGAACGTTCTCGATCGGTCGCATGATGGAGACAGTCTCACCTCTTACCGCATAGGCCGTGCTGCGCCCTTTCACGATGCGGGTGTAGTCGTCGCGCCACTGCGTGTTCTCCATGCCGAGCGGTTCGAAGATGTGTCTCTTCGAGAATTCGGCGAATGACATTCCGCTTACCCGGCCCACAATTATCGCCAGCAGGTTGTAGCCGGTGTTGCTGTAGGAATACTCGTGACCCGGTGGGAAGTTGAGCACACTCTGACGGCTCACGATGTCCAGCACGTGAGCGTGAGTGTGGGTACGGTTCTGGCGGCCCCAACCAGAAATCCCTGCGACGCTACCCCAATCACGCAGCCCGCTCGTGTGCGTCAACATGTGACGGAGCGTGACGGTGGTACCGTAATCGGGGACCTCCGGCACGTACCTCCGGACATCGTCGTCGAGGGAGAGTTTGCCTTCGAGAGCGAGCAGCACAATTGCCGCGGCTGTGAACTGTTTCGAGACCGATCCGCCTTCGAAGATCGTGGCCGGTGTGTTCGGAATGTTGTGCTCCAGATCGGCCATTCCGTACGCGCGGGAAAGCACTGTCAGTCCGTGCTGCACCACGCCTACTGCGCATCCCGGGCTCTCCATCGAATCCCACTGTTCGAAGATGCGATCCACCTGGACATTGGCATCAGCCGGTACTTGACCGGCGGCAGGCATGGCTAGAACCGCGAGCAACCCGACGGGGCTGATCAGCAGCGAACGCAAGAAGTTCATCACGCTTACTCCTTCAATTCGATCACATCACCGTTTCGTGAGTTCCGCGTATTCCGGGTGCCGCTGAATGTACGACGTCACGAACGGGCACACAGGTACTACGCGCAAGCCTTCTTCGCGGGCCCAATCGAGCCCGGCCCGTACTAGCCGGCTTCCAATCCCTCTTCCCTCTAGAGAACGCGGCACCCCAGTGTGCGTATACGCGACCTTGTCCTTGAAGAGCTTGTATTCTAGTACCGCCGTCTCATCTTCGATATGAACGGCGAACCGGCTAGCGTCGGACTCGTGAACGACCTCGTGGGTCTGGCTAGCGTCACTCATGCTGGTGCGTTCCTCCGTTTGTTGTCGCAACGCGGCGCGCTTCGTCTTCGTGTGCATCCAGCAAAACGCCATCGGTAATCCAGGTGGCGGCAGGCTTGTCTTTCAGGTAATGACCGAACCACTCGAGGATGCGCCGGTGGTAATCGATCTGGTTCGGTTTCTGGCGGAAACCGTGGTCCTCACCTTCGTAAACAAGCAGCACCATCTGCTTGCCGGCCCGACGCGCAAAGTTGTAGAACTCGGTTCCCTGATCCCAATCCACTACACCGTCGTCGTCGCCAAAAGCCATTAGCAACGGCGTCTCCAATTCGTGGACCTTGTGTATCGGTGAGTTGCGGTGGTGGGCTTCGGGATCCTCCCAGTACGGTACTTCCATACGGCCCTGACCGGTCTCCCAGTGCGAAGTCTCCGGCAGGCCGGGGTTCCAGTGGAACGCACCCATGAAGCTCACGAAATCGGTCAACGGTGCGCCAGCAACCGATGCGGCGAAGATGTCGGTTCGCGTCGGGAGATACGTGGCCTGATACCCGCCCCAGGAGTGGCCGATCAGTCCAACGCGTCCGCCATCTACCAGTCCCAGTTCCACAGCCCTGGCAACAGCAGGCCGGACGGCCTCGATGGCGCTGACTCCCGGATCACGCCAGCGGTACACGATGTCGGGCAACAGAACGAAGTACCCGTGTTGGGTCCAGGCGGTGAAGCTGTAGTAGTCCCGCTCGCTGGGAGCTTCGTACGCATGTATCCCGGGCGAGAGGATTTCGTACGTGTACACGATCATGGGATAGCGACGCCCGGGATCGTGGTTGGCCGGATACACCAGAGAACCTTGTAGCCGCCGTCCCGTCTCGCTCGTGTACTCGATCAACTCAGCATGACCCCAGGCAAAATCTGCCTGGAACGGGTTGGTGTTGCTGACCTGGCGCGGTGAATCCAGTCTTGGGCCCGCAACGAACAGGTCGGGTGAGTCGTCGAACGCCTCGGAACTGAACACATAGACGTCGGAACTGTCCGCTTTTTGTAGCCGCCTCACGTATTTGTCGAGGAAGATGAGACGCTCGGGTTCCCGGCCGAGTCGGAGTCGCGCATAACCACGTTGCTCGCTCCACTCGCCTCTGAGCGAAAGATAGATCGGCTCATTGGGATCGATGGTCGGAGACTCGAAGTCGAGGCGAGCGATCCGATGGATGACCTGCTCCCCGGCGCCACTCGTAACCCGTTCACCTCCGGAACCATCGGGAGCGACGCGCCATACGTCGAACTCATCATAGAGGAACACCGCGGCGTCATCGTCGAGCCAGCCTCCGACACCGTGCGGCGGCAACTGGTCGGTGGGTGTATCGTACTCGGTGTCCGCGAACTCTGTCGACAGCGTTTCGGTCAGGTTGGCACGATTACCCGTGCGGAGATCGAAGGTCCAATAGTCGGAACCGTCCCACCACATCAGGTAGTTGCCGTCTCCGCTCTCCCATGAGTACCGCACGCGTTCGAGCGCTTTATCCCGTTCTCCGTTTGTGAGATCAACGGTCCAAACGTCGTGATAGCGCCGGCCGAACATGGCGCCCCACGGATAGGGTTCCGCTACGTCCTCTACACCGTACCGCCACCCTTCTAGTAGCTGCGCTTGCTCCATCAGACCGGTACCAACCTGAACGGTACGATTCCGATCCGGATCCCAAACCGCGAGCAGCGTGAGCCGAGAGTCACGCGACGCTGACGCTTTCTGCATCGGTATGGTGCGCACATCAGAGCTGTGCCAGATCTGCACACCGGGTAACTCCACGTCCTCTTCCTTCTCCGCTACGCCAGTGGAATCGGCAGCCGCGTCAGTGGAGTCCGGCTCGGCCTCGTCGTCCGACTGTTTGGGACGCAGTCCGAAAGAGAGTCGACCGTCGTCAGACCAGCGGGGACTCCGGTGCCGCACTACCTCGAGCGTGTCGTCTATTCCTGCCTCCGCGGGATTGAGCTCGATTCGTTGAAATGAACCGTCGAGTCCGAGCCAAGCCAGCAACCGATACTCCGTCCCCTCCTCGCTCACGGCCTCCGCCGAGCGCAGAACAGCTAGGTCGGATCCGTCTTCGCGCCACGCCAATTGCGCGTACGTCGATGATGACGCGTCCAGACTTTGCAGTCGGCCCGAAACGGCATCGTAGATCTGAACGCCGTTGCCAACGTTACTGCCTGTAGCGAGTGCCATTGCGAGCAACGATCCTGTTTCACTCCACGAATACTCCGATACGTTCCCGAACGCGATCTCCATGCCGTTCGCCAGGTTCATGACACGGAGATCGCCACCCTTGCCTTTCGGTTCTTCAGGTGCGTAACCATGCAGCACCAGGAACTCGCCGGTCGCGTCGAACTCGAAGTCCGAGGTCGCTTCAAAATCACGTTCCGTTCCGCTCTCGAGATCCCGCAGCCCTACGCCTAGTCGCACCAGCTTCTCTTCTTTCTCGAGCTTTTCTCGCTCTTCCGGTGGAATACCCACCGTCCATGCTAGCCACCGGCTGTTGGCAGAGAACGCCGGAGCCGATCCCCACAACACGACACTCGTCGTGTCGTGGCGCAACGATCTGATGCGGAGTTCCGTTTCCTCGTTTACACGACGAATCCCGTATGCCAACCACTGCCCGTCCGGAGACAGTGACGTGCTTCCGAATGCGAATGACTCAAACTGACCGTAGTCATCTGGACTGAGCGTTGGCCGTTCCTGGGCAACGCTGAGGCTCGCTGCAGTGGTAAGCAGCGCGACTGTCGCGTTCAACAAGCGCATCGAGAGGCTTTTCATGTCAATGTCCCTGATATGGAATCGTTTAAGTTCGTGTGAGTACAATAACATGTAGGAAGGTTATCAGCGGCCCGCCCGCGCCCCAGGCAACTTCATCCCTTCGAGTAACCTTTGAAACCGCGGGTCGTCGTTTATGAACTCGAACGACGGTGTGACACCGATGTACGGCAGGTTCGGCTCGTGGCCGTCGAAGCCCTTCTCGAGCCAAGAGAGCGTTGCGTCGGAGTCTCCTGCATAGGCGTACAGGGTGGCAACCATCATGGGGGGGACGAATGCTGCTTCCGACATTGCGGCAAGACGATCGCCCGCCGCTCGCATCGCCTTCGCATAGCCTAACTCCTCATAATCACTGCGCAAAGCCTCCGCGAACTCCTCGATGCCCTCCGCGGCGTACATGGACGACATGTTGGCTATAACCTCGGCGTAGTCGCCCGCCCTGTGGTAGATGTCGGCCAGCACAGTGTGCGCTACCGGGTGATTGGGCACCGTGCGCAACACCTTCTCAAACTCTGCGACTGCCTTGGAAGTCTGACCCGTGTTCTCGTAGATGACCCCCCGGAACGCCTGGAACTTTACGTTGAACGGGTCAGAGACGAGTGCGCTATCAATCTGCAGTTCCGCCTCCTCAAAACGCCTCAGTACCAGAAGCGCGTGCGAATAGTCGGCGCGTGCGTCACCGTAGCCCGGGTTCAGTTCGATCGCGCGGCGCAGGCCACGTTCCGCCACCTCAAAATCCCACCCACTCCATCCCTGAGCGGTGGCCAGGGCATGATGACCCTCGGGAAGCAGGCTATCCAACGCAAGTGCCTGTTGGGCAGCGGCCACAGCCGTCGGTGTAGCCTCCGATGGTGCTACGTATCCCATTTGTTGACTTGCGACCCACGCCCATGATAGGCCGGCATAGGCAGGTGCGTAGTTCGAGTCCCTTTTCAGCGCCAGATTGAAATAGTCGATCGCTCTTTCGAGATCGACCTGCGTCAGCTTGCCGGAGTAGAAACGTCCCTGCAGGTACGCCTCATGCGCTTCGGGATTCACCGCCCGCTCGCTCGCCAAGTGTGATTCAGCCGCCGGCGTCAGTGCAACACGTATCTCACCGGCTATCGCCCGGGTGACTTGGCGATAGAGCGTAACGATGTTGCTTGCATCGGCATCATACGAGTGCGACCACAGTGACTCCTCAGTGCGACCGTCGATCAAGCGGACTCCAATGCCAACGCTGTCACCAACCCAGAACACCGACGGTTCTATCAACGCATCCACGCCAAGCTCGTCAGCGATTTCACGCACCGTCTTGTCGGTACCTTGATACCGCATCATCGACTGCGCGCTACCGATTACGGTCACTCCCGCCTGGCCGAGTTCCGTGAGCAGCGCGTTGTACATACCGTGCACGATCGGTTCTTGATCCGCGGTGTTTGCGAGATCGATCGGAGGCAGCACGGCGATCCGTTCGATAACCTGATCACCCCGCATGAAAACCGACCACGAACCTCCCAATGCAAAGAGCAGCACCACAGCAGCTATTGCCACCACCCACGGCCTGCTGCCAACTCTGGCTCGCGCGCCTGGTGCTGTCGGCTGTTCTGCACTCGTCCGGATCAGAGCTTCCGCAAGCTCGTGCGCAGTGGCATACCGATCCGCCGGCACCTTCGCCAGCGCCTTGGCAATCGCCCGATCCATTCCCAGCGGCACCGTCGACCGCACCGTTGAAACAGGAGACACCGGATCCACCGCGTGCCGCGCCAGAATCGCCTGTGCACTCGGACCGGTGAAGGGTGGCTCGCCCACTATCATGTGGTAGAACACACATCCCAAGGCGTACACGTCACTACGTCCGTCTATCCTCACAGCCCCGGTTGCCTGCTCGGGACTCATGTACGCCGGCGTACCCACGACCAATCCCGTTTCGGTCAGCCTGTCGCCGCCCGCCACCGTCACTGCCTTGGCGATCCCGAAGTCTGCGACGACCGCATGTCCGCCCGAGATCAGGATGTTCTCCGGCTTGATATCCCGATGCACTACCTGCAGGCCGTTCGCGTATGCCAACGCGTCCGCTACTTCGCTTGTTATCTGCAGTGCATCCTCAATGGGAAGCTGCCCTTCGCGATCCAACCGGTCGCGCAATGACTCCCCTTCGATGTACGGCATCGCGTAGAAGAGCAGACCATCCGCATCTCCCGAATCGAGCAACGGTAGGATATTGGGGTGGTTGAGTTTGGCTGCTATCTCGATCTCACGCAGGAACCGTTCGTGCCCAACCGTGGCTGCGAGTTCGGGATCCAGCACCTTGAGCGCGACGTCGCGGCTGTGACGCCGGTCGCGCGCCAGATAGACCGTCGCCATCCCGCCGCGACCGATCTCTCGCTCGATGATGTAACGGTCGGCAAGAGCTGCCGACAGACGGTCCACAGGTGAGTTCAAATGAGGTCTCCAGTGATTCGTAAGACTACAACTATACGGCGGAACTCGTGCAAGAGCGAGGACTGTCCGGTGGAACTTGCATAATGAGACTCGCTCGTTGCACGTTTCGCTGACCACTCGAGCCAGGTGATTCTCCCATGCTGCGATCCTATCTAACGGTAGCGCTAACGCTCCTCACCTCGATCATACCTAACTTAAGCGTGGCCCAAACCGTCCGCGCTCGAGACCTGGGAATTCCGTTTGACGGCAAGCCGGGTCCGCTCAATGCCATCACCGACGTCGCAGGCATCGAGGTCGGTCACGTAACGCTGATTGAGGGGGCAGGACCCTTGGTGGTAGGCGAGGGGCCCATTCGCACGGGGGTGACTGCTATTCTTCCTCGTGGCAAGGTGTTCGCCCCGGTGTTCGCAGGCTGGTACTCGTTGAACGGAAACGGGGAGATGACAGGCACCACATGGGTAGAGGAATCTGGATTTCTCGAAGGTCCCGTCATGATCACGAACACTCACAGCGTAGGCGTAGTGCGCGACGCCGTGATCGAATGGATGCGGGATCGTAACGTCTACGACGAGCTGGGCGGTGGCGCGTGGTGGGCGTTGCCGGTAGTCGCCGAGACCTACGACGGGGGCCTGAACGACATCAACGGGTTCCACGTGGGAAGTGAGCATGCGATCGCCGCGTTGGACAACGCCACCTCAGGCCCCGTGGCAGAGGGAAACGTGGGTGGGGGCACCGGCATGATATGCAACAGCTTCAAAGGCGGGATTGGGACATCGTCGCGACAGGTGGGATCACACACGGTAGGTGCCCTCGTGCAATGCAACTACGGTGGCCGGAGCGGACTCAAGATCGCCGGCGTTCCTGTTGGAGCAGAACTCACCGACCTCATGCCGGAATTCAGTGACCACGGGCCGGATGGAGAGTTGGGATCAATCATTGTGGTCGTCGCCACCGATGCTCCACTCCTTCCGCATCAGCTGAAGCGACTGGCACGACGAGTACCCATGGGCATCGGTCGAATGGGCGGAATCGCCAGCAACGGTTCGGGAGACATATTCATCGCATTCTCGACCGATAACGAAGGCGCTTGGGATCGCCGGAACTCGACCACAGCAGAGATGCTGCCCAACGACCGCATGAGTGGCCTCTTTGCAGCTACTATCGAGGCAACTGAGGAGGCGATCGTAAATGCAATGGTAGCCGCCCAGACAATGGAGGGCATCAACGGTAACAAGGTGTATGCGATCCCACACGAAAGACTACGACAGATTCTGGAACGCTACGGACGGCTCAATAGATAGGGAGGTGGAGCAAGGCAAGATCACACCTTGCACACCGACCGATCTCTTTACATGCTAAGGGTGGGGATTCGTGGGTGGTAATGGGATGTGGTACGTACGGGGAGCCCATCGATGCCAGCCAACCTCACACCGGCATACAAGGAAGCCGAGGCCCGGTTTCGCACCGCCGTAACCCGGGAGGAGAAGATAGCCGGCCTGGAAGAGATGCTCCGGGTCATCCCCAAACACAAGGGGACCGACAAGCTCCAGGCCGATCTGCGCTCCCGACTCTCGAAGCTCCGGCGCGAGCCGAAAAAGAAAGGCCCGACCCGAGGGCACAGTCACAAGATCCCGCATGAGGGAGCCGGTCAGGTGGTTCTGGTAGGTCCCCCGAACGCAGGAAAATCCAGCCTCGTGGCATCGCTGACCCATGCCAAGCCCGATGTCGCCGAATATCCCCTCACCACCCGGGAACCCATTCCAGGGATGATGCCCTACAAAGACGTGGCCTTTCAGCTCGTGGATATGCCCGCTCTGTATGAAGAGCACGTGGAACCCTGGGTATACGATTTGGTACGAGCCGGAGATCTGACATGGCTAGTTGTTTCCATCGACCGGCCCCTCGCCAGCTTGGACATGGTCATGGACCTGCTGAGTGCAAAGGCGGTCGGCCTGTATCCCGCGGGGACGGGTGCTCCCAGCAAGCCTCGGCCGGGTTGGATCCACAGAGCTGCTCTACTGGTTGTCACGGGAATGGACCGAGACGGTGCGGATGGGGACCTGGAAGCGCTGCGGGAACTGCTGGACACTCCGTGGCCCACGGTCCCCGTGTCGACCGTGACCGGTGCCGGGTTGGATGAGTTGGGCAAGCGGACCTTCGAAGCTCTGGACATCATCCGGATTTACACAAAGGAGCCCCGGAAGGAAGCAGACATGGGTCGGCCGTTCACTCTGACCAGAGGTTCCACCGTCGGAGATCTGGCCCGAACCATCCACAAAGACATAGCCGACGGATTGAAGTTTGCGCGTGTCTGGGGACCCAGCGCATTCGACGGACAGTCAGTCAAGGAAGCCCACGTCCTGGAAGAAGGCGACGTGGTGGAGATCCACTGGTAAGGCCCCCAGGGCGCCAGCCCGACGGTCCGGACGACTTGCCTCTTACGGATGGTCCTCTTCGTTGGGTTCTCCTGGCGTGCGGCTTTGTCTTCGTGGGACTTGCGGCGATCGGCGCTGTCCTTCCGGTTCTACCAACGACGCCCTTGCTCATCGTTGCCGCTGCCTGCTTCGCACGTTCCTCACCACGTTTCTACCGGTGGCTGCTCTCCACCCGTGCTTTCGGCCCCATGATACGGGAGTGGCGGGCGACGCGCAGCATCCCGCTCCGCGCCAAACTGTGGGCAGTTACGCTCATCGTGCTAACCGGTGGCACGTCACTCGTGTTCTTCGTGGACCCGCCTTGGGCGAAGCTCGTGATGGGCGCCACATTGGTGGCTGTGATCGTGTGGATCCTGCGACGGCCAACGGTGCGGCGGCACTAAGCTCATACTCGTACCCACCATTTCTTGGCGGCGTCTCCACTCTCTACTCGCTCGATACCGAGGTCTTGCAGATCGACGCGCAGTACGTTCACCAGCTTCTCGGCCTGTTGTCGCGTGACATTGCCGTGAATCGCGACTACGGTGCCCTTGTCACCTTGGACCATGACCTTGGCATCACTCAGGTCGCTCGAGAACTCGCGCAGTTGCCCCTCCAGATTCTTCGCGAATTCGAGACGTTCCTGACGTGACGCAGGCTTTTCTTTTCTCTTGCGAATTCGCTCCTCGGCCTGCCTTCCCTGACGCCGCACTGTAACTGCGGTGGCCATTGTGAACGGGAGACCGGCGGCAAAGCCGAACGCAAGGAACAACCAAGGTGATCCGACTGAACCGCCCGGCACGGGGTTCCTGGTGGCGGAGTAGTACGCCCAAACCACGATAGTAGCGATCGCTGTCCCGACTGCCAGGAAATACAAGGCCATCCCCCACCACTTCAGCCGAACGATGAATCTGCGACCACGCCTGCTACGCAGCAGCGACGATACACCGAAGCTGCCTACGATTCCCCCCGCAAAGGTGAGTATTAGCAGTCCGATTAGTGCAGACCCGTCCATCGTAACCGTCAGTTGTGGTTTGCCCCGGTAGTACTACCCCGTGCCTCTTCCTACCGACCCCGTTCCCCCTCTCGATCGATCACGATCGGGTCACCCAACCCAAGCGACCGCAATCGTGCTCGCTGCGTCCTCGCGTCACCCACCACAAGCCACACCAAGTTCGACGTGTCGAGGTACTGATCCGCCAACTCCTGAATGCTCTCAATCGTCATGTTCTGCACGATAGTCTCGCGCTGCAACACGTAGTCTGCCGGGAATCCATATGCACTCATGTCGGCCAGCATACCGAGCTTTGCACCCAACGTCTCGAATGCGCGTGCGTTGTTCTTGATCAAGAAACCCTTCGTGGCCTCGAGATCTTCCTCGTCGAACTCGGGCCCGTGGCGCTCTACTATGTCTTTGATGAGTTCCAATGCCTCGAGTGTAATGTTCGAACGAACGCCAGAGGAGATCGAAAAGGGTCCGGGGAATTCCGTGCCGGCGAACCGGGATCCGATCCCGTACGTGTATCCCTTGCCTTCCCGCAGCACCTGTGTGAGATCGGACGCGAATCCGCCACCGCCCAGGCGGAAGTTCATGATCGTTGCAGGATAGAAATCGGAATCAGATTCCGCCAATGCCAAGTTGCCGATCATCAAGCGCGACTGTGCCGCATTGGGCACGTCGAGGAAGTAGATACCGGCCCGATCGGGGTTCCACGTGGGTGGGTCCGGAAACGTGACTTCACCCCCTTGCCAGCGCTCCGCAATGCCGGCAAGTGACCGGGTGACTTCATCGAGACTGACTGCTCCCGCTGCGTGGAACGCCGCAACACTGGGGACTAGCGCGTGCTCGTAATAGGCCTGGAGATTTGCAATCGTGATCTCATCAATGACATCGACATCACCAAGCGCGTTCTGCGCCAGGATGTGATCCCCATAGACCAACTTCTGGAACACGTCGCCCGCCAGGGCATTGGGACTGGCTGACCTTTGGCGCAGGCTGTTGCGCACGCGTTGCCGGGCCAGTTCGAACCGCTCCTCGTCCCAACGCGGTTCCATCAAGATCTCCTCGACCAGGGCCATCGTAGCGTCGTAGTTACGAGCCAACGTGCTGCCTCGGATTACGAACGTTTGGGAGCCGCCGCTCACATTGATGCTAGCGCCAAGGAGGTCGATCGCCTGCTCGAGCTCGTCGGGCGTCTTGGTTGCAGTCCCTTCAGTCATTGTCTGCGCGAGGAGGTTGGCGACACCCGGCTTGGCAGGATCCTCGAGCAGATGCCCACCACGCAAGCGTATCTCGAATTGGACGAGGGGGATCTCGCGGTCCTCGATCACCAACACCCTGAGACCGTTGGTCAGATCACTGCTCTCCACAGCCGGAGCTGTGACCGTGGGTGGCTCTCCGAACGGTGGCTCAATCGATCGGTCGAGCGATCCAATAGCCGGGGTTCTTTCTGTACCACGCTGCACTACGAACTCGGCCTCCGCGCCCTGCACAATGGGTTCGATCACGACCTCGGCCTCTTCGGACCCATCCAGGGCAAGTTCGCTCATGCCGCGCGGTACGAAGCTCGTCGCCACGTATGGTCGATCCTTGATGTACGTCTCGTAGACACGCATTACGTCTTCGAGGGTTACGGCGAGCGAGCGTTCCAAATCTTCCTCCGCATATCCTGGCGTAGGCGCAAAGATGTTGTATTGCGCCAGGCGAAAGGCCTTGCCGAGCACACTCGAGAGACCCCCGTAGAACTGCGTCTCGTATTGCGCCTTGACGCGCTCCAGCTCCGATGTGGGGATACCCTCTTCAAATCGCGCGAACGCCTTGTCAACGCCGGCAAGTGCGGAATCGAGATCGATTCCTGCATATGTCCGGACGCGAAGCGAAAAGTCGCCGGCTAGCTCCATGTTACTGCTAAAGGCGACGGCCGACGGCGCCAGCTCTTCCTCTTCCACGATGACCTTGTAGAACGGCGTTTGCTTGCCGTCCGTCAGCAAATCCGCCAAGATGCCCAGCGCATAAGAATCTTCGTGGTAGATAGGGACGGTAGGCCAGACCATGCGCAGTTCGGGTAGCCTGGCAAAGTTGTCCTCGTGGTACAGTCGCACGGAGGAGGTAAGGTTGACGGGGCCTGGCTTGTCAGTCTCCGGCATGGAACGCGCGGGAATATCACCGAAGTACTTATCGATCCATTCTTTCGTTTGCGCAACGTCGATGTCCCCTGCAACCACCAACGTGGCGTTATTCGGGCCGTACCACCGATGGTGGAACTCCTGCACGTCAGAAAGCGCCGCCGCGTCGAGGTCTGCCAGCGAGCCGATGACCTGCCAGTTGTAAGGGTGTGATTCGGGATACAAAGCCTTGTCGATAACGTACCCCGTGTGTCCATACGGATTGTTGTCGACGCCTTGTCGCTTTTCGTTCTTGACGACCTGTTTCTCCTTGGCAACCACGGATTCGGTCACCGTGTTGATGAAGAAGCCGAGTTTGTCGGATTCGGCCCAGAGCGCCTTTTCCAGTGCGTCGCTGGGCACGACCTCGAAGTAGTTGGTCCGGTCGTTACTCGTGGATCCGTTCGTTGAGCTTCCAACACGGGTCATGAGCCGGTCCAGTCCTCCGGGGCCGAGGTTCTCAGAATCCAGGAAGAAGAGGTGCTCGAACAGGTGCGCAAACCCCGTACGGCCTTCCACCTCCCGCGCCGATCCCACGTGAAAGGTCATCGCGACCGCAGCTACCGGATCTGACCTATCTACGTGCAGCAAGACGTCCATACCGTTGTCGAGTTCGTACTTCTCATAGTTGATACCGAGACCACTGTCACCTGGGGCACAGGCAGCCGTCAGGAATAGTGATGGTAGAATGATTGATCGGATCGCCCACTTCATGATAAGCTCCGCGAATACGGTATGCCGCATCCCCTTGCCGGACCACGGCGTGATGGAGTAGTCATCGAATCATGATGGGTTAGAGAGGCTCCTGCAAGGACGGCCCAGGAGAAGAGCTGAAACAGGCGGGTTACCGCGGAATCACCACCACTCACCCACCATGGCATGCCCCGATTGTCGTTATCTGGCACGTGGCTTAGCTTACGGCCCCCAGGAGAAGAGCATGCTGAGAATCATTCTGTTTCTAGCGACAAACGTGGCTGTGTTGTTTATGGCAGCCATCGCCATGGCGGTGTTGACCGCTCTTGGCGTGATCCCCCAGAACGCCCCGTACGTTCAGCTGCTGGTCTGGTGTGGGCTGTTCGGGTTCGGCGGCTCGTTCTTTTCCCTGGCGATTTCCAAATGGGTAGCGAAGCGCTCGACCGGAGCCAGGGTCATCGCTGATCCTCGCAATGATGTCGAGGTTTGGCTCATTGCAACCGTCCGGCGACAGACGGAAAAGGCCGGAATTGGCATGCCTGAGGTTGCAGTATTCGACTCGCCGGACCCAAACGCCTTTGCGACGGGCATGTTCCGCAACAGCGCTCTGGTCGCAGTGAGCACTGGTCTCCTGAGACTGATGAACAAGCAGGAAGCCGAGGCGGTGCTGGGCCACGAGGTCTCCCACATAGTCAATGGAGACATGGTCACACTCACCCTGATTCAGGGTGTACTCAACACGTTCGTGCTCTTCATTGCGCGGATCATCGCCAGCCAGTTCGACCGCGGCCGCTTCATGATCTACATCGCTTTACAGATAGCGTTCGGCGTATTGGCGAGCATCATAGTGGCCTGGTTCTCGCGCCGCCGTGAGTTTCGTGCGGACGCAGGGGGTGCGCAGCTCGAGAGTGCGACGGCAATGGCGTCCGCGCTGGGCAGACTGCAGGCCGTCCAAGAGGCACCCTCCCGTTTGCCCGACAGCCTCACCGCATTCGGTATCAGGGGCAAAGGTTTGCTCAAACTGATGAGCACGCATCCTCCACTGGAGCAACGGATCGCTCGATTGCAGGGACGCGGCTAGATACCAAGCCGCGGGACGGGGCGGGAGTTCGGGTGCTAGCGGAAGCAGTCCGTGCGAGGTAGTCTAGCTCGTGCAGGCACCACCGCACGGGTTCCCAGTGACAACCCGAGTAGAGTCGCTGCCTCTCAGACTACCACCTGAATCGAGGGTACTCCGATGAGTAAGCGCTTCGCTGTAGCAGGACTCATCTTCTTGGCCGCGTCCACCATGTCCATTGGCACAGAAGTGACCGCCCAGACTCCGGGGAGCGAGGCGCTGTCGCAGGCCGTGTCGGGCCTGAAGCTTCGCGGTATTGGGCCGGCGGTAATGGGTGGCCGCATCGCCGACGTAGCAGTGCACCCCACAAAGCGCAGTATTTGGTACGTCGCAGTGGGATCGGGTGGACTGTGGAAAACGACTAACTCCGGCATCACCTGGACCCCGATTTTCGACGCACAACCCTCCTATTCGATTGGTGCCGTGGCGATCGATCCCAACAACCCGGACGTAGTCTGGGTCGGAACAGGAGAGAACGTGAGCGGGCGGCATGTTGCCTGGGGAGATGGTGTGTACCGCAGCCGCGACGGCGGGCGCTCGTGGCAACAGATGGGACTCGAAGAATCACAGCACATCGGCAAGATCCTCGTGGACCCCCGCAACGGCAACATAGTGTTCGTAGCCGCCGAAGGACCGCTTTGGACGCCCGGGGGGCAACGCGGTCTGTACAAGACCAACGATGGCGGAATCACATGGGAGTTGGTGCTCGAAATCGACGAGAACACCGGAGTAACCGACGTAGAGTTCGACCCGGCAGACCCGAACGTGTTGTACGCGGCCGCGTATCAGCGCCGGCGCCACGTCTGGTCACTGCTCGCCGGAGGGCCTCAGTCGGGGATCTACAAATCGACGGATGGCGGTGAGAGCTGGCGCCGCATCGACGGGGGACTCCCTCAAGGTGATATGGGTAAGATCGGACTCGCAGTGACACCGGCCGATCCGCAACTCGTGTACGCGACAATCGAAGCGGACAACGCGGAGCGGGGATTTTACCGATCCCGCGACAAAGGAGAGAGTTGGGAACGGCGCAACAGCTACATCTCGGGTGGAACCGGTCCCCATTACTACCAAGAGATCGAGGCGTCTCCTCAAAACCCCGATATCGTGTACCAAATGGACGTCTTCATCCAGGTTACGCGTGACGGCGGTGCAACCTTCGACAATCAGGGTACGGGGCGGGAGAAGCACAGTGACAATCACGCGCTGTGGATCGACCCGAGCGATGGGAACCATCTGCTCGCCGGAACTGACGCCGGCCTCTACGAGACGTTTGACGACGGCATCACGTGGCGCCATTTCCCAAATTTGCCGGTGTCACAGTTCTACAAGGTCGCAGTCGACAACTCAGAGCCGTTCTACAACATCCTCGGTGGAGCACAGGATCTGGGAACACTGTTTGGCCCGTCACGCACCATGAACGTGGAGGGTGTACGCAACCGGGACTGGTATGTCCCGATGGGAGCAGACGGATACGGGGTCGCCTTCGATCCTGAGGATTCCCACACGATGTACATGGAAACCCAACAGGGTAACCTGTATCGCTACGACCGTCGCAGCGAGGAGGCGTTGGACATTCAGCCCCAACCGGCACCCGGCGACGAGCCCGAGCGGTGGAACTGGGACGCGCCGATCCTCGTCAGTCCGCATTCGCCAGCAAGGCTCTACTTCGGCTCGCAACGGATATGGCGCAGTGACGACCGGGGCAGCTCGTGGATGCCGATCAGCGGTGACCTCACGACCAACCGTAATCGCTACGAGTTGGAGTTGATGGGACGGGTATGGAGTGTGAACGCACTGTATCACAACGGTGCCATGTCAAAGTACGCCACACTAACGGCGATCACGGAATCACCGGTAGCCGAAGGAGTGCTCTATACGGGATCCGATGACGGGTTGATCCAGGCGAGTGAAGACAGTGGCCAGAATTGGAGGGTGGCCGGCGATCTGCCGGCCGTCCCAGAGTTGTCCTTCATCAATGATATCGAAGCTTCGCAGCATGATGCCAACACCGTTTTCGCGGTGGCGGACGCCCACAAGATGGGTGACTTCAATCCTTATGTATTCGAGAGTAGCGACCGAGGGCGCTCGTGGCGCTCAATCGCAGGTGACCTACCAGCCGGTACCATCGTTTGGGCAATACAACAAGATCATGAGAACCCCGCCCTGCTGTTCCTCGCCACCGAGTTCGGAATCTACTTCACCCCGAACGGTGGATCGAACTGGCTCAAATTGAACGGGGCCCCCACGATTGCCTTTCGCGACATCAAGCTCCAGCGACGAGATCAGGACCTGGTTGGCGCTTCCTTCGGGCGTGGTTTTTACGTACTGGACGACTACACGCCACTGCGCGATATGTCCGCCGGTGCACTCGCCAGCGGAAGCACGTTGTTTCCGGTGCGCGATCCGTGGTGGTACATCCCACTCGTTCCCATGCAAGCAGGTGGTAAACCGACCCTCGGCAGTACCGATTACACCGCGCCTAACCCACCCTTCGGTGCCACGTTCACCTACTACCTCGGCGACGTTCCTGACACCGAACGCGAGGCACGCCAAGACATGGAACGACAGCTACGGGAACGTGGAGAGGACGTACCGTTTCCAGGCTACGAGCAACTGCGGCGTGAGGCTATTGAAAGCGGGCCGCGTGTGCTGCTCATGGTGCGCAATGACCAGGGTCAGCCGGTTCGCTGGGTCGAAGGACCCGCAAGGGAGGGCTTGCACCGAGTGAATTGGGACCTGCGGAGGCCGGCACCGGACCCAGTTGAGTTTCCAGCGTCCGGATTCATCCCGCCCTGGGCCGGCCCATCACAAGGCCCGCTCGTTGCACCCGGCGATTACAGCGCCGAATTGTTCTTGTTCTCGAGCGCCGGGATGCAATCGCTCGGCACGCCACAGGAGTTCACGGTGAAGCCCTTGCCCACCGCTCCAACGGGGACGGACTTCAACGCGGTGGCGGCATTCCAGCTCGAGGTAAGCGAGCTAATGCGGCGTTTAGCTGGTGCAAGCGAAGAACTGGGTAACGCGCGCGAGCGGCTGCGTTACATGCGAGCAGCACTGATCGAGACACCCAGCGCTGAGCCGTCACTCTTCACACGGATAGATGAGTTTGGAGCGGCATTGGCGGGTCTTCAGACCCGACTCAACGGAGATCAAGCACGCTCGCAGCTCAGGGAAGCGTCCGTACCTTCGATAAGCAATCGAGTCAGCCGAGTAATCGGGGGGCACTGGGACACACGGCAAACGCCGACTGAGACTCACCGGCACAATCTCGAGATCGCACGCGATGAGTTTTCGGTGCTGCGCCAAGAGCTGACTACCCTGCTCGACACCGAATTACCGCAGTTGGAATCGGATCTCGAGGCCGCTGGAGCGCCGTGGACGCCGGGGCGTAGGATACCTGGCCGTTGACCATAACTGCAGAATGACGAATGACGAATGCCGAATGATGTCAGCCCAGGTCGACTTCATCATTCCGTGTTCGTAATTCGTCATTCTGCATTCCATCGTCCGCTATCGGATCGACGCGCTGATCCTTAACTTAGGGTGTGTTCGTCAGGCACCTTGTGACCCTCTAGGCAGACTCCGATGAAACGTCTTCGAGTAGCCCTTACCACTCTCGCGCTCCTAATCCCTGCAGTCTCCGGTGCGCAGCAGTCAGAATCGTACGACTACTTTCGATTCGACCGTGACATGGTCCAACACGGCGTGCAGGCCATCCTGATGTGCAATGGCCTGTTTACGTCGAACCGGACCATCGAACAGGTGTTCGAGCAGGAACTCGCATATTTGCGTCAGCCGGTGGGTACGCCGCGAGGCGGCGACTACATCGTTGATTGGGACCGTAAGGCCGTCGCCATTGGAGCCCCCGGAGGGATTCCGGCCATGCGCGCCGCGTTCCGCAATGGACTCGGCTGCGTCATCATGGCGCCCGATCAGACCTTCGAAGACATAGGGAGCTTGCCAATACTCGACGTGGCGCAGCCTGAAGGCAATCCCGCAGTCATACCGTGGCCCGATGGCGATTTGATGGAGGACGCGTCTCCTCCAGCGGGGGTGGACGCGGCCGCACTGGCGGCAGCTTCCGATTGGGCGTTCGACCGCGAATCGCCGGAGCAGGTAACCTTGAGCCTCATGGTCCTGCACAACGGCAAGATCATCCACGAGCGCTACGCACCTGGAGTGGATGTCACCACGAGGACCCGCACGTGGTCGACGGCGAAGAGTATCGCTGTAACGCTCTTCGGCATGTTGGTCGACAACGGGCAGATGGCACTGGACGAACCGCTCGGATTCGATTGGCTTCCTCGTGCGGCATCTCCGGACACTGATCCCCGTAACGCCATCACCTTGCGACACGTGCTGAACATGTCGAGCGGTCTGTACACGGTGGACAACCGAGGTATGGAATACGCAACCGGCTCGGGACTGGCCTATTGGGCAGGCGCGAGCTCGGTAAACGGTGCGCGGAACCGCGCCTTGATTCGCGAACCCGGTACGTTATGGGACTACGAGAACTACGATACCATTCTCGCCGTATACGCCATGAAGCTGGCGCTCGGCGATGCTCAGACATACCTGGAGTATCCACGGCGCGCCCTGCTCGATCGCATCGGCATGCGTAACACACTGCTCAGCGTGGATCGTTTCGGTGACTTCATTCTGAGCAGCCAGGTGTACACCAACGCGCGTGACCTGGCCCGGTTCGGCCTGCTCTATTTGCAGAACGGCATGTGGAACGGTGAACGGCTGTTATCAGAAGAATGGATCGAGTTCGTTCGCGCACCGGCTCCATCCCCCGCGGAGCGAGGAAACTTCTATGGCGGCCAGTGGTGGCTCGTGCCTGATGATCGTACCGATGTACCGAGTGATGCGTACTCCACAGCCGGCAAC
>JBDGZZ010000006.1:0-50123 GCA_039588335.1 Gemmatimonadota bacterium
CGGACGACTCCGTACTGCGGCGCTACGCCGAGAAGCTCTTGGCTACCGTGGGTCCGTTGAGCCGCCCCATCAAGGTCGCTGTGGATTGCGGAAACGGCGTAGCGAGTTTGATCGCAGAAGACATTCTGACGCGTCTCGGTGCGGATGTGGTGCCGCTCTACTGCGAATCGGACGGCAACTTTCCAAATCATCATCCCGATCCCACGGTTGTGGAAAACTTGAAGGATCTGCAAGAAACAGTGCGCCGAACCGGAGCGGAGCTGGGAATCGCGTTTGACGGAGATGGAGACCGCATCGGCGCCGTCGATGAGACGGGCACGGTCGTGTACGGCGACCTGTTGTTGCTTCTGTTCGGGAGGGACTATGTAGACCGGACCGGCGCCGGAGGCTCGGTCATCTTCGACGTCAAATGCTCGGATGTGTTGGCAGACAAGCTGAGAGATGCGGGGCTCGAGCCCGTGATCTGGAAGACCGGGCATTCCCTGATCAAGGCCAAGATGAAAGAACTCGACGCTCCGCTGGCCGGTGAGATGAGCGGTCACATGTTCTTTGCCGGAGACTACTACGGATTCGATGACGCAATGTTCGCGGCCGCAAGACTCCTGGCATACCTGGCGCGAAAGGGAGGTCCGCTGTCTGCGGTCCTTGCCGATCTCCCACAGACGTTCGCTACTCCCGAGATCAGAGTGGAATGTTCCGAAGAACAGAAGTTCGAAGTCGTCCAACGGGCAGCCGAGCATTTCGCTCGCAACCACGATGTGTTGACGCTCGATGGTGCACGTATCTCGTTTACCGATGGATGGGGACTGATCCGGGCTTCGAATACACAGCCGGTACTGGTCATGCGGTTTGAAGCCTCATCGGAGGCACAACTGGAGGAGTACCGAGGTGAAGTAGAGGGATGGCTGAGGGAGCAGGGAATAGCGACGTAGCGCCATGACCGCGCGTGGCAAGTGGGCGCGGGCACTGGTGGTGGCCCTACTCGTTGCCCTGGTTTTGGGACGGTGGCTTGCGGTCACGACGGCCCACAGCCTGTGGGCTGACTCGTTGGGCGCAGGCGAGACTCACGCGCAGATCGCGCGACTACGGGTGATGTTGTTCGGGACTGCCTTTGTTGCCGCGATACTGTGGAGCCTTGGGAACCTCTATTTCGTATTCCGGACCATCCGTTCGGTCCACGTTCCTCGCAGAGTAGGCAACATTGAAATCCTCGAGGTTGTGCCTCGAAGATACCTGGGGGTCGGTGTGGTTGTCCTCGGCGTCGTTGTCGCCTTACTGCTGAGCTACGGGGCCAACGATTGGTGGTACACCAGGTTACTTGCGTCTGGCAGTGCTGAACTCGGCGTCACTGAGCCGATCCTCGGCCGCGACCTGTCCTACTATCTGTTTCATTTGCCTTGGCAGCGGACGCTACTCGGCTTCAGTACCCTGGCCACGAGTACCGTACTTGCCGTGACGGCAGTGCTGTATGGGGCAATGGGGGCACTGCGTTGGGCGGGGCGGCGACTCCGTGTGAACGATCTAGCACGCGCCCACCTGGGTGCCTTACTAGTGGCGTTCGGGCTGGTCTTGTTTTGGGGATACAGGCTCGAACCTGCCGAATACGTAGCCGGCGTCCACAACGTTCGCTTCGACTCGATTTTCCTGGATGTCCGCCTCCCCGTTGCGCGTTTGCTGATGTGGTTGGCGCTCGTAGCAGCCGGAGCGTCGATGCTCTGGATTTGGGTGAGCCGAATGTCGATCGTGTTAACTGCTTGGTCGATCCTGTTGCTTGTGTCACTGGTGGGTCATTACGCGGTTCCGACATTCGCAGGTGCTGTGCGATCGCGGGAAGAACTCAGCGTTGATTATCTGGAGCGGGCCGGTAGAGAGTTCCGCTCCCTCGCTTTCGGAGTGCCGGAAGTCTCTACCTCGATAGCACTGCCGGCGATGCCTGATGCTGAGGAACTCATCCAACACACTGACGAACTGGCCACTGCAGCAGTGTGGGATGCTTTTGCGATCAACGTCTTCCTGAACAGGAGCGTCGCAGACCCTCCCGAGTGGAGATTCTCCCGCGCCAAGCTGGGGCTCTACCGGAACGGTGAGGACTCGGCGGTGCCGTTGTTCTTGGCGGGCCGTCGAGTCGACCTGACGGAGGCTAGTCGGATCGGTGGCGACTTATCGTGGGAACAGATCCACGTTGAACCGTACGCCTACGCGTCGGGGGCCGTGGCGCTGCAAGCCACTGGGGTCTCGGAGGATCGGTTTCCACTATTCGTTCCCGATCTCGCCACACCAGATTCGGTCAGTTCGTCTATGTCAGAGGTGACGCTGCGTCGACCCGACGTTGTCTTCAGTCCGGGTGCTGGTGAATACGCGATCGTGAATCAAGGCGATGTACACCGATCCGGAGTAGTAGCGCGCAGTCTGTGGCGGCGGGTGGCCCTGGCTTGGGCCCTGCAAAGCCTCCCAATAATCGGATCGCGCGAAGTGCGTGACGGTGCTACGATCTTGTGGAACCGTGATATCGCCGAGCGGCTTTCAGCCCTGGTTCCTTTCGCGGTTTTCTCTGAGGCCTACCCAGTCATTGTTGACGATCGCCTGATCTGGCTGGCGAGCGGCTACGTATACAGCGAAGAGGCTCCACTGTCACCCCGCGTGCAATGGCGGGGCCGTTCGGTAGGATATGTGCGAGCCGGACTGATAGGGGTCGTGGACGCTTGGTCGGGGGAAGCGTCGGTCTTTCTCAGTCCATGGTCGGATCCGCTCACTGAGACTTGGTCTGAGCTGTTGCCGGGGCTGATTCAACCCACGGAAGACCTCGCACCGGAGCTGAGAGAACACCTGCAGTTTCCGGTGGAGTTGTTTGACTTGCAGGTGAGACTCCTCGACCGGGTCGATCCAGATGTAGCGCCTGAACGACGAGGACTTGCTGGGAGGAGAGGGCTCCAGGGAACTGCGCCGGGCAGTGCCACGACATTCTGGTGGTTTGGAACTGGCCTGTCCGATTCGGTCCCAAGGCTCAGATTGCGGGCGGCGTTCGAGGAAGGGCAGCCTCCGTTTCTGGCGGGGATTGCGGAGGCTTGGGTTCATAGAGGCGTACCGCGCGTTGAGACCTTCAGCTTGGAGCGGCCGCTGACCATTCCAGGTCCGTCACAAATCGCAACTCGGCTATCCAATGCCCGGCTCTCGACCATGGCGGTGCCGGGCCCGATCAAGGTCGTGCCGTTTACCGAGGGTGTTCTGTTTCTCCAAGCCTCCTACGATGAGTCGGATCCGACGCGCCGACCGCAATTGGCTGATGTTGTCGTCGCTTGGGGAGACATAGTAGAGGGCGGCCCAGGGGTGAGCGACGCGGTGGCCAGAGTTCTCCAGGTCCGGCCCAATTCGGACAGGGCAAGTGGCACCTGGAGAGAGGCACGGCGCTGGTTCGAACGGTTGGACGAAGCGCGCCGACGGGGCGATTGGAACGCCTTCGGAGAGGCGTATGAAAACTTGAAGCGACTACTGACAAGTCATGGCGATTCAGTGCCTTAGGCTGCCTTGCTGCTGTCCCTTGGACCCACTAGCTTGCAGCCACTTGTGACGTCCATCCCTGGTACTATAGTGGTCGCCGTTGGCGGCAACGCTCTGGCACCCCCGGGCGAGTACCCCACTATATACGATCAGTTCAGGCACACGAGAGAATCACTGGCTGTGGTTGTCGCCCTGGCACGTGAAGGGTGGCACATTGCGGTGGTACACGGGAACGGTCCACAGGTCGGCGATGCGCTAGTGCGAAACGAATTGTCGCGCGATGTCGTTGAGCCGCTTCCATTGGGTGTGCTAGTTGCTTCCACTGCAGGCTGGATCGGTTACATGATCCAGCAGTCCCTCCAGAATGCGCTACAAGCAGTCCACATCCAGCGTCAGGTACTGACTGTCATGACGCAAACCGTTGTGGACAGCAACGATCCTGCTCTTTCCAATCCCACCAAGCCGATCGGGCACCAACTGAGCGACAAGGAAACCGAACAGCTGAGAGATCGGGGAGTGGCGGTTGGGTTGGACAAGGCGGGGCGCTCGCGACGCTTGAGCCCTAGTCCTGAACCATACGACGTAGTGGAAGCGGATGCCGTTAAACAGCTCGTGGATGAGGGCAAGGTCGTTATTGCAGCTGGTGGTGGAGGGACGCCGGTTTACGGGGACGAGCATGACAGATGGGAAGGGTTGGACGCAGTCGTCGACAAAGACAGGGTGGCAGCAATTCTCGGGCGCAGGCTGAATGCCACCACGTTGTTGATATTGACCGATGTGGACGGTGTCTATCGAGGATGGGGCACCGATGACCGTTGCCTTCTGAGCACGCTGACCGCAAAGGAGGCGCAAGACTTGATCGCCGGCGATGAACTGGGAAGTGGCAGCATGAAACCGAAGGTAGAGGCTGCAGTTGATTTCGTGCGCGGAGGGGGACAGCGGGCGATAATCGCCGAATTGGCTAGTGGGCTGGAGGCTATCGGCGGAATAACTGGTACGACGATCATGGGAGAATCTAAGTGAACCTACATGAATATCAGGCTCGGGCCTTGTTGAAGGGGGCCGGAATACCGGTCCCTGACGGCGAGGTGGCGACGACACCGGACGACGTCGCAGCAATCGCCGAACGCTTGGGTACTGGTGTGGTGGTCAAAGCGCAGGTGCATGCTGGAGGGCGCGGCAAGGCGGGCGGCGTGAAGCTCGCCAAAGATGCCGGTGAAGCACGAGAGCACGCCGAGAGAATCCTAGGGATGGAGATAAAAGGACTGACGGTCGAGAAGGTTCTGGTTGTGCCGACTGCAGAGATCGCATCGGAGAGCTACGTGGGTGTGATAGTAGATCGTGCGTCGGAGCAGGCGGTCGTTATGGTCAGTCCAGCGGGTGGAGTGGATATCGAGGAGGTCGCGGCCAAGACGCCGGACAAGATCTTCAAGCAACCGGTGGATCCAAGGTTCGGCCTGCTACCGCATCAGGCAATGGCGCTTGGCTTCAAGCTGTACGACGACGTGAAGCAGGTCCGCCAAGCGGCGACCATCATGCGCCAGCTGTACGACGCGTTCCAGCAAGCGGGAGGATCCCTCGCAGAGATCAACCCGCTGATCACGACGCCGGCCGGCGAAGTAATCGCCCTGGACGCCAAGATCGTGATCGACGACAACGAACTCGAGAGGAAGCCGGAGATTGCGGAACTGCGTGACGCATCTGCGGAAGCGGCGTCGGAGGTGCAGGCCAGAGAGGCAGGCTTGTCCTACATCAAGCTAGATGGGCAAGTCGGTTGCTGCGTGAACGGCGCAGGCCTCGCGATGGCCACAATGGACCTCGTCAAGTACTACGGTGGGGAACCCGCGAATTTCCTCGACATTGGAGGCAGCAGTAGCCCCGAGAAGGTCATCACTGCCATCAACATCATCACCAGCGATGACAACGTGAAGGCCATTCTGTTCAACATTTTTGGTGGGATAACGAGGTGTGATGACGTAGCGAATGGGATCGTCGCAGCTACGAGCGAAATCAACATCACCGTGCCGATCGTCATTCGACTCACGGGGACGAACGAAGACAAGGCCGTGGAGATTCTCCAAACGGCCGGGTTTGATGCCCTAACAGACATGGACGAGGCGGTCAAGCAGGCCGTCAAACTCGCGCAGGAGGCAGCGTGAGCATCTTCATCGATAAGGACACCAAGCTGGTGGTGCAGGGCATCACTGGCCGTGATGGTTCGTTTCATACTCGGCAGACCATGGAGTACGGCACGCATGTGGTGGCGGGGGTCACTCCGGGCAAGGGTGGCCAGCTGTTTGAAGACTCGGTGCCGATATTCGATACAGTCGGCGAGGCAGTTACCGAAACCGGTGCTAATACCTCGGTCATCTATGTGCCGGCTCGCTTCGCCACGGATGCCATTTTCGAAGCGGCTGACGCAGGAGTCAGCCTGATCGTCGCGATCTCGGAAGGGATCCCGGTTCTGGACATGACTAGAGCGTTGCCGTATGTGAGGGAACGAGGCGCGCGCCTCATTGGGCCCAACTGCCCCGGAATAATCTCACCTGGGAAGTCCAAGGTTGGAATCGTGCCGGGGCAGATCTGCAAGGAAGGCTCAGTCGGCGTGGTGTCCCGGAGCGGTACACTCACGTACGAAGTGATCCACCAGTTGACGAAGAGCGGATATGGACAATCCAGCTGCATCGGCATTGGTGGCGACCCGATCATCGGTACCGATTTCATCGATTGCCTGGGGGCCTTTCAGGCCGATCCGGAGACTACTGCAATCGTGATGATCGGAGAGATCGGGGGAACGGCGGAACAGGAGGCCGCGGACTTCGTCTCCAAACAAGTCACGAAACCGGTGGTCGGGTTCATAGCAGGGCAGACGGCACCGCCCGGCAGGAGGATGGGACACGCCGGAGCCATCATTTCAGGGTCTTCGGGTACGGCAGTCGAGAAGATGCAGGCGCTGGAGCGAGCCGGCATCGGCGTCATGAAACGGCCGGCCGAAGTGCTGACGCTGCTCCAGGAGAGTATGTGAGTCCGTGAGGTTGGTCGATCTGTTGTCGGAGGAGCGAATCGTCGTTCCCATCAGAGGCGAGACGCTTAGGCTGGCAGCCGGCGAACTGGTGGAGGCTCTGGAGAGGTCCGGTGCCATTGTGGACGCGTCGCGTGTCCGCGAGTTGGTGGCGGATACGCTACCACGTGACGTTGTGACCGTGGGCCAGGCCTTTCTGCTCTATTTCAGAACCGACGCCGTGCCCAAGATGTGTATCGGTCTGGGGATTGCCCCTGAGCCGATGCACCGCGAGCACGATCCAACCAAGCAAGCGCGAATAGTGCTCCTGATCAGCGCACCCCCGAAAGACACATCGCACTTCCTCCGAACCGTCAGCGCCTTTTCTCATGCATTGGGAAGGGAGGAGATTGTCGAAGGGTTACTGGCCGCTGCCAGTCCTACGGAAGTACTCGCCCTTCCGGAGCTACAGGAAATCGAACTGCGCGGTTATCTGACGGTGCGAGACGTGATGGTCAGGCGGAGGATAACTGTGCGGCCTGAAACGACGCTGGGAGAAGCAGCTCGTACGATGGTAGTCCATAACGTTCCGTCCCTCATTGTGGTATCCGAGACGAACGAAGTTCTAGGCATGGTAGGGCACCGCGAGCTACTGAGGTACTTGCTTCCGTTGCACGTCAAGCGCCTGACCGGTGGCCGCGATGCGGACGAACGCGTGCCTCCCGACCGGGACGATCCCTACGACACCCCCGTGAGGGACGTTATGGACCGCAGTGTGTTGTGTCTGTCAGAGGACCAGACCGTCGGCGAGGTGGCAACTATGATGTTGAACCGGGATATAGATCGATTCCCCGTTGTACGCGATGGGGCGCTGATTGGCTTTCTGACAAGGGGGGACATGGTCAGAAGGCTTTTTGGACGCTAGAGAGGTGGGTATCTTCTCCCCCTTCTCCCAGAGGAACGGGAGGAGGGGGGAGAAGAAGGGGCATCATGAGCTTAACGACAACGACGAAAGCACATGTTTACACTCGCTATCATCAAGCCTGACGCCATAGAGTCGCAATTGGCGGGCAAGATCATCGCGCATTTGCAGGACGCCGGATTCACTGTGCGGGCAGCCCGGCTGGAACTGCTGACGGTTGCCGAGGCCAAGGCCTTCTACGAAGTTCACAAGGAGCGTCCTTTCTATGGCGCCCTGGTTTCTTACATGACATCCGGACCCTGCCTGCCGATGGTCCTGGAGCGGGACAACGCAGTGGCGCATCTGCGGGAGGTGATCGGAGCAACAGATCCGGCGGAGGCGGATGAGGGCACGGTGCGGCAGCTCTATGCAGAGTCGAAGGAGCGCAACGCCATTCACGGCTCTGACTCCGTGGAAAACGCATCGCGTGAGGTTGGGTTCTTCTTCTCCGAGTCGGAGTTGGAGCGCCTTTGGGGCAGTGATACTCGTTGACGCAAGTATCAGCTACAGATACATTTACAGGCTATGTTGCGGATTGACGTCGGCGCACTTCGCCACGGACCCATCGACATGGTTCAGGAGGTGCCGGCGGGAGATCCCGCCTTTGAGCACCTAGAGTTCGATCTCGGTGGACCCGTTAGACTGAGCGGTCGTCTCATGGACGCAGGGGCCGGGCGCTACTTTTGGCACGGTGAGTTGCGGACGAGTGTTAGCGCTTCGTGTCGCAGGTGTCTGGCTGCGGTGGACGTGCAGGTTGTCCAGCCCGTCAGCGTCCTTTTCACCGAGGAGTCCGGAGCCGAGGATCCGGCCGCGTATGTCATCGCGCCCCGTGCCACCGCGATTGATCCCAGTGAGGCGGTGCGGGAAGAGCTGATGTTGGCCGTGCCCGAGTACGTCTTGTGTCGCGATGAGTGCCGGGGCTTTTGCGCCCGGTGTGGTGCGGATTTGAATGCCGGTGCGTGCACCTGCGAGCCTGAGACTGACGCCCGTTGGGCGGGCCTGGCGAAGCTCGAAGCTGCATCACCTGAGGAAGAGGGAGAATAATGGCAGTACCGAAGCGAAGAACGTCGAAGAGTAGGAAGCTGAAGCGCAGGACACACGACCGGGCTCAGGCCACTGCCGTTCAGGCGTGTCAGCGCTGCGGCGATCCGAGGCGTCCACACAGAGTCTGTCCAACCTGCGGATACTACGGCGACCAAAAGCGCATCGAGGTTGAGGACGTCTGACGGTGGTCCGGATCGCACTGGACGCGATGGGTGGGGACTTCGCGCCCGCGGCACCAGTGGCTGGTGCGCTCGAGGCTTTGGAAGAGCTACCGCCCTCGTGCGAAGTAGCTCTGGTAGGCCGTTCTGACGAGGTCGAGGCGGCGCTAGCCGAACACGGCAGCAGTTCCGAGCGGCTACATGTCATCGATGCCCCTGAGACAATCGAGATGGGTGAGAAGCCTCTCGCCGCTGTTCGAGGCAAGCGGAAGTCCTCGATTCGAGTCGGTCTCGAACTGCAAAGGCAGCGCGATGCTGACGCCTTTATCTCTGCGGGAAACACGGGCGCGGTGATGGCCGCGAGTACCTTGCTTCTGGGTTTACACCCGGGAGTCGAACGGGCCGCGATCGCGGCTCTGTTCCCGACCGCCGCCAAGCCTGTGCTCGTTATCGATGCCGGAGCCAACATCGACTGCAATCCGCGTGAACTGAGAGGCTTTGCTCATATCGGGTCGATCTACGCCCGCGATGTGTTGGGCCGGGAATTGCCGTCGGTGGGGCTGCTGAATATCGGTGAGGAAGAGGAGAAGGGGAACGAAGCGGTGCGACGTGCTTTCGAGCTGCTAAAGGGCGATGACGGCATCAATTTCGTGGGAAACGTGGAGGGGCGGGACATCGTGACCGGGAACCTCGACGTGGTCGTTTGCGATGGCTTCGTAGGAAACGTTGTGCTCAAATTCTACGAATCCGTTGCGCGTTTGTTCACGGGTTTGTTACAGCGGGAGATGGATAAAGACGTTCTGGAAAGCCCTGGCATGGGACGAGTTCTCGAGGTGCTGGACTACTCGACGTATGGCGGCGCACCGCTTCTGGGTGTGAAGGGCGTGTCGGTGATCTGTCACGGGCGTTCGCCGGCCCGGGCCATAAAAAACGCGATCCACGTGGCTCTGCGGTCGGTGGAGAGCAATCTCAGCCAGCACATCGGTGTCGAGCTGGCAGGAGGAGCGGTTTGAAACGCCCCGCAGTGGAACTGGTCGGGACTGGGCGTTATGTGCCCGAGAAGATCCTCGACAATGCCTATTTCGAGAAGTTGGTTGACACCTCGGATGAGTGGATCCGGGAGCGTACCGGGATCCTCGAGCGCCACATCGCGCGCGACGACGAGACCCTCGCGTTCATGGGAACCAAGGCATCTCAACAGGTTTTGGAAGGCGCCGGCATCACGGCTCTGGACGTCGACGGCATTGTCTTGGGAACGGCCTCTCCAGACCGTCTGTTGCCTTCGACAGCGTGCGATCTGCAGGCGGAACTCGGTGCCAAGAATGCCACGGCATTCGACGTTTCAGCTGCCTGTAGCGGGTTTCTCTACGCCCTGTCGGTGGCCGAAGGCATGGTCCTGGGCGGTGACTTCCAGAACGTGCTGGTGGTGGGCGGAGATCGTCTATCGCGAATCGCTGACTACACCGATCGGGCAACTTGTATCCTATTCGGGGACGGCATCGGAGCCACTCTGGTGCGACCGGCCGCCAACGGCAACCGGGGCCTTCTTTCCAGCTACCTGAAGACTGACGGTACCCTGGGCGATCTGCTCTATAGACCGGGTGGTGGAGGCAATCACCCACCAGACGAAGCGATGTTGGAGGAGCGTGGCTACTACATAAAGATGGCGGGGCGTGAGGTGTTCAAGTCGGCGGTGAAGTCGATGGCAGATGCGTGTGTCCAAGCTCTGCAACGGGCCGGGTTGTCGGGGGACGATGTCGACGTCTTGATTCCGCACCAGGCCAATATCCGGATCATCGAAGCTACGGGAAAACACGCCGGGATTCCGGCCGACAAGGTGTACGTGAACATCGACCGTTACGGAAATACTTCAGCGGGGTCGATTCCGATTGCTCTGGATGAATGCGTACGATCCGGTAGGGTCAAGCCCGGATCTCTGGTTCTGATGGTCGCCTTTGGGGGTGGGTTCACCTGGGCTAGCGCACTCGTCAGATGGTAGCTGCGGTTCTCCTGTGTCCCGGACAGGGAGCGCAGTTCGTGGGGATGGGGAAGGATCTGGCCACCGAGTTCAGCCAAGCCCGCACCGTATTCGATGAGATCGATGAGGCGTTGGGGGTAGGACTCTCCCGCATGATGTGGCAGGGTCCGGAAGACGAGTTGACGCTGACACACAATGCCCAACCGGCTATCCTGGCGCATACGCTTGCTGTACACTCAGTGGTGAAAGACGTATTGCAGCCGGCGTGTGGGGCTGGACACTCACTTGGTGAATACAGTGCCTACGCTGCGGCGGGATCGTTGGGAATAGCCGATGCGGCTCGCCTCGTCAGAAAGCGCGGTGAGCTCATGCTGGAGGCGGGCAAGCAGCGACCGGGAACGATGACGGCTGTCGTGGGCCTGGATGTCGAGCAAGTGAGGGAGATCTGCTCCAGCAGTGCTGATCACGGAGTCGCCGTGGCGGCGAACATCAATGCGCCGGGCCAGACGGTTGTCTCTGGAGACCCGGCGGCGGTGGAAGCAGCTGGTTTGGCGTGCACGAAGGCGGGGGCCAAGCGGGTGATGCCGCTCAAGGTGAGTGGAGCGTTCCATTCACCTTTGATGGAGCCGGCTGAGGTTGGCCTGAGAGCGGAACTGGAGCAAGTCGAGTTTGCCGATCCGGCCTTCCCGATCATTGCAAACGCATCGGCGGAGCCGGTTCGGACATCGGACCAGGCGCGACAGATGTTGGGAGCGCAACTCACGGCTCCGGTCCGCTGGGTGGAGTCCATGTCGCGGGCCTCGAGTGAGGTCGGGGCTGGCGTCCGGTTCGTCGAAATGGGTCCTGGCAAAGTTCTATGTGGACTGCTACGCCGGATCGAGCGCGAGGCTGAATCGCTGAGCCTGAGCAGCGCGGCGGACATTCACGGCTTCTTGGAGGAGGTGGGATGATCGATCTCGCAGGGAAAGTGGCCATGATCACTGGCGGCTCGCGTGGCATCGGTCAGGCAATCGCCGCCAGGTTCTACGAGCACGGGGCCGATCTCGTCTTGATCGATATCGACGAAGATGGTGTGAAATCAGCGGCTGATGGATTCGCGGGGAGGGGCAGGGCAATCGGCCTAGCGGCCGATGTATCTGCCGCCGGGCAGGTGGAGTCTGTCGTTGAGCGGGCCGAGACCGAGGTCGGACCGATCGATATCCTGGTGAATAATGCAGGCCTGACGCGTGACGGAATGTTGATACGAATGGGCGAGGGTGATTGGGATCTGGTGCTCGACGTCAATCTCAAGGGCCCGTTTCTCATGACGAAACTAGTCGGCCGTGGGATGATGAAGCGTCGTTCTGGCCGGGTCATCAACGTCGCTAGCGTCGTCGGGATAATCGGCAATCGGGGACAGGCAAACTACGCTGCGAGCAAAGCGGGGCTGATAGGGCTCACCAAGGCCGTGGCCAAGGAGCTGGCGTCGCGCAGCGTACTCATCAATGCCGTCGCCCCGGGGTTCATCGATACGGAGATGACCAAGAAACTGCCTGAGTCGGCCAGGAAGCTCCTCATGGACCAGATTCCCCTGGAGCGACTTGGTGCACCTGAGGATGTAGCAGACGCGGTACTCTTTCTTGCATCGGACCTCGCCAGCTACATTACTGGCCAAGTGCTGGTGGTAGATGGCGGAATGGTCATGTGACACATCTTACCCAACCCAGAGGATGGAAATGAGCGATCTCCATGAGAAGGTCAGGGACATCATTGTCGAGGAACTTGGTGTCGAGCGTGATAAGGTGACAGACGATGCCAGCTTCATGGAAGACCTCGGGGCGGATAGCCTGGATACGGTCGAGCTGGTTATGGCCTTCGAGAAGGAGTTTGACGTAGACATCCCGGACGAGGATGCCGAGAAGATCCGCACCGTCGGTGACGCGATGAAGTATCTCGACGAAAAGGCCGGGAGCTAGCGCTTTGCCACGACGCGTTGTCGTAACCGGGCTGGGCCTGGTGTCCCCGCTCGGAAACACAGTAGAGGGTAGCTGGGATGGGCTCGTGGCCGGGCGATCCGGAGCGGGGCCGATCAAACGATTCGACCCCTCAGATTTGGACGTACGGTTCGCGTGCGAGGTGAAGGATTTCGATCCCCTCGACCACATGGATCGCAAGGAAGCCAAGCGTGCGGACAAGTTCGTCCACTACGGCATCGCCGCTGCCGAGCAAGCGATGCGGAACGCGGGCCTGGACAACGGGCTCCCTGCGCCCGACCGGACCGGGGTGCTGATTGGGAGTGGGATCGGGGGGATCTGGACCTTCGAGGAACAGTGCACCCTGTTCATCAAGAAGGGTCCCCGACGCGTTTCGCCTTTCTTTGTCCCCATGTTCATTCCTGACATGGCGTCGGGGCTCATATCCATCAGGATCGGAGCGAAGGGTCCCAACTACTGCACCGTATCTGCCTGCGCCTCATCGGCGCACGCCATAGGCGAGTCGTTCCGCCTGATACAGTCCGGCGTGGCCGACATGATGATCACAGGTGGCGCGGAGGCTGCCGTGACTCCGCTGTCCATAGCCGGTTTCTCCAACATGAAGGCACTGTCGACCCGTAACGACGAGCCGGAAAAGGCGTCGCGCCCGTTCGATGCTGATCGCGACGGTTTCGTGATGGGCGACGGTTCCGGCATCGTGGTGTTGGAGGCACTGAGTGGCGCCATGGACCGAGGGGCAGAGATTCTAGGAGAGGTGATCGGCTACGGAATGAGTGCCGATGCATTCCACATGACCCAACCAGCGCCAGGAGGTGAAGGAGCGAAGCGGGCCATGGAGGAGTGCTTCAAGGACGCGAAGATCGATCCGAAAGAAGTGGACTACATCAATTCCCACGGCACGTCGACTCCCCATGGTGACATAGCGGAAACGGTAGCAGTAAAGGAGGTTCTGGGGGACCACGCCTACGAGATCGTCATGAACTCGACAAAGTCGATGACCGGCCATCTGCTCGGTGCTGCCGGCGGTCTGGAGTTCATCGTCTGTGTGCTGGCGATGAAGTGTGGGGTAATTCCGCCCACCATCAACAACGACAATCCGGATCCGGAGTGCGATCTCGACTGCGCACCAAATCAAGCGGTGGAGCGACACATCGATGTCGCCCTGTCGAACTCCTTCGGCTTTGGGGGCCACAACGTAACGCTGGCTGTACGCCGCTATCAGTCGTGAGCGGATGCCCTCCGTGCTGGTATTTGATCCCAACCTGAAGCCGGTCGCCGAGAGGGTCGAATCAGGCCAACGACTGTCGCCTGAGGACGCCCTACGACTCTTCCAGAGCGATGATCTCCTGGCTATCGGTGCGCTGGCCCACACTGCGAATCAACGCCTGAATGGCGACCGCGTGCTGTTTTCGGCCAATCAACACATAAATCCGACCAACGTCTGCATCCTCAGGAAGACGTGTACGTTCTGCTCGTTCGCGCGCACTCCGAGGGAAGAAGGCGCCTACACTCGGGAACTCGATGAGGTGTTCGCCGAGGCGGAGGTGGCGCGGAACGCTCCCACGAGAGAGTTCCACATCGTCGGGGGCCTTCACCCGAAGCTTCGGCTCTCCTACTACGTGGATCTGATTCGCGGACTCAAGGAGCGGCATCCGCAAATACACATCAAGGCGTTGACGGCTGTGGAGATCGCACACCTCGCTCGGATAGAGAAGACGAGCACCGACTCGGTGCTGCTGACCTTGAAGGAGGCGGGCCTTACGAGCCTTCCGGGCGGTGGAGCCGAGGTCTTCAGTTCTGCTGTTCGATCCAGCATAGCCGACCGCAAACTGGTTTCGGATGAGTGGATCCGGGTGCATCGAGAGGCGCACACTCTCGGTATTCCTTCCAACTGTACGATGCTGTACGGTCACATCGAGAGTCTGGAAGACAGAGTCGCCCACTTGGACAAGCTTCGCGCCTTGCAGGATGAGACGGGCGGATTCCTGACCTACATACCGCTGGCCTATCATCCCGATAACAATGAGTTGGGCAAGGAACTCGGTCGCGAGGGGACGGCCACCACCGGATTCGAGGACCTCAAGAACATCGCCGTCGGGCGTTTGTTCCTGGACAACATTCCGCATGTGAAGACCCACTGGCCCATGGTCACTCCTGCGATCTCGCAGGTTGCTCTCGATTTCGGGTGCGACGATGTCGAGGGTACAGTCGTATACGAACGAGTGTATCACGACGCCGGAGCCGAGACACCCATGATGCTGTCGTACGGCGATCTGGTGCGACTGATACATGGGGCTGGTAAGCAGCCGGTGGAGCGTGATTCACTGTACCGCCACGTGAAAGCGTTCGAGGCGGACGATCCGATCTTGAGGGCTGAGGACGGGCCACAGATGGCTGAGATCGGCTCGGGTCAATTGGTGCAATTGGTGGGGACGGGGCGAGCGTGATGCGGCTCGGGCGGATCGGCTACATCAACTGCTACCCGGTATACGGTGCAATCGACCGAAGCATAGTCCAGGTCGAGGCAGAATTGGTGTCCGGCACGCCGTCTGAACTGAATGGCTTGATGGCGGCAGGTGAACTCGACGTTTCGGTGGTGTCGGCGGTCGAGTATGCCCGCAACGCAGGACGCTACCATTTGCTTCCAGATCTTGCCGTATCGTGCGATGGGCCGGTGAGGAGTGTAGCGCTCTTCTCGCACAAGCAAGCTCGAGAGCTTGACGGAGCAACCATCCTGGTGTCGGAATCTTCGCGCACGTCGGTGTATCTGCTAGAGCTGTTGTGCAGTGAGGTTTGGGGCGTCTCCCCGACATTCGTGCAGGCGCGCACGGAACCGTCGGACATCGACGCGCTGGAGAGCCTGCCACACGATGGTGTGCTGGTGATCGGGGATGCGGCTTTGCTTCTCGCTGCCCGCCGCCTCTATCACCACAGGTACGATTTGGGTGAAGAATGGAAGAAGTGGACCGGGCTACCGTTCGTATTCGCTGTGTGGGCAGCGAAGCGGGTTGGGGGGCATGTGGCTGGGCAGGAGGGCCTGGCGAAGAAGATCCATGAGGTCCACGACGGGCTCTTGGCATCGCGAGAGTGGGGTCTACAGAATCTGGAGCGACTGGCCGGCGAAGCGGCGCGCCTGACGGGATTGGAGGAGGAGAGGTGCTTTGAGTACTTGAGCGGACTCGATTACGCTCTGTCGTACCGGCATCTGGAAGGATTGACCAGCTTCTTCCGCCGACTGGCTGCAAAAGGAATGGTAAAGGATGGCACTCTGTCCTTCATGTCGGTTGCCTAGATGATCGATCGTAACTCTGCGGAATTCCGGGAGTTTCTGGAGCTGTACGATCGTATGCCGCTCCTCGAGCTGGGTGCGCTGGCAGATGCCCGCCGCCGTGAGCGGCATCCGGATGGCGTGGTCACGTACATAGTGGACCGGAACATCAACTACACCAACGTCTGCGTTGCCGACTGCAAGTTTTGCGCATTCTACCGGCGACCGAAGCATGATGAGGGATACGTCCTGTCGTTCGAGGAAATAGGAGCCAAGATCGAAGAGGCGAAGCAACTCGGCGCGGTGCAGATCCTGATACAGGGTGGGCACAACCCGTACATTCCCTTCCAGTGGTACCTCGATCTGTTGCAGTACGTTAAGAAGACTCACCCGATACACATTCACGGATTCTCCCCCTCCGAAATCGATTTTTTTGCCACGCGCTTCCGGATGAGAGCCGAAGATGTGGTGAGGGAGCTGCAGTCGGCCGGCCTCGACTCGATCCCTGGAGGCGGAGGCGAAATCCTGGTACAGGAGATCCGAGACAGAGTGGCCAAGAAGAAGGCCGGCGCCGATCGCTGGCTGGAGATCATGGAGATTGCTCACGGGCTGGGCATGAAGACTTCGGTGACCATGATGTACGGGATAGGAGAGAGCCTGGCAGACCGGGTCGAGCACCTGTTGCGTATCCGAGAGGTGCAACAACGTACGGGCGGGTTCACTGCGTTCATTACGTGGCCGCTCCAGCCGGATCATACTGAGATGGAAGGAACGCCCAAGACCGACGCGGTGACTCACCTGCGCACAGTAGCTATTAGCCGTCTGGTACTGGACAACGTACCGAACCTGCAGGCGTCGTGGGTGACGATGGGTTTAAAAATCGGGCAGATTGCACTCCGGTTCGGCTGCAACGACTTTGGTTCCTTGATGATCGAGGAGAACGTGGTGTCCGCTGCGGGCACGCTCCATTGTGCCGACCTCGACGAGATGCGGCGCCATATTTCCGATGCCGGGTTCACGCCTGCAAGGCGGCGCCAGGACTACTCCATCATTCCGGACGAGGTCGCAGCATAGCCAACCACGCTACGGGTTTTGAAAGGTGAAGGAGGGCGATGAAATGAGCGGAAAACCAGTCCTCATAATGGTTGGTTCGCAAAGCGACGAGGAGCGAGTCTCGAGCGCATTCAAGGTTCTCGATGAGGCACGAGTCGGGTACGATTTCGTGGTGTCTTCGGCCCATCGGGATCCAGACAAGACCGCACAGATCGCCAAGGACGCAAAGTCAAACGGATACAAGGTCATAATCGCGGGGGCCGGGCTCGCGGCGGCGCTACCTGGCGCGGTAGCAGCACACACGGACCTGCCAGTGATCGGTCTTCCCCTCGACGTGGGACCGCTACGCGGAGTCGATGCCTTGTACGCGATCACGCAACTTCCACCGGGGTGCCCGGTGGGAAGCGTGGGGATTGGCAACGCCAAGAACGCTGCACTCTTGGCAGTACGAATACTGAAAGGGTAGCACGGCAGGGATCCCACGCGCTGCCCTTCGCGCCCATACTCTACACGTCTGCTCGTCTATGCACACCGCGACAAGAACCCACGGATTCACAGAATCGGTCATTCGTGGTATGACCCGGATGGCCAACGAGCACGGTGCAATAAACCTTGCTCAGGGATTCCCCAATTTCCCGGCTCCCGATGTGCTCAAGGAAGGCGCCATCGAAGCCATACGCAGTGACATCAATCAGTACGCGATAACGTGGGGATCGAAGAGGCTCCGTGAAGTGTTGGCTGTGAGGTATCAGGATTGGTATGGGATGGAGGTCGATCCGGATACCGAAATAACGGTCACGTGCGGGTCCACCGAAGCTATGGCTTCAGTGATGTTGTCGTTGGTCGATCACGGTGACGAAGTGGTGGTATTCGATCCGTTCTACGAGAACTACGGCCCGGACGTGATACTCTCCGGCGCCAAGCCTGTCTACGTACCGATGCCCGTCGACGAGCCACTCGACCTGGATCGCGTCGGCAGCGCTTTCTCTGCCCGAACCAGAGCAATCATCATCAACACCCCCAACAACCCGACGGGTAAGGTGTTCACTCGAGAAGAACTCACCGGCTTAGCAGAATTGTGCCAGCGCCATGATGCATATGCGGTGACGGACGAGATATACGAACACATCGTGTATGAGGGATCGCACCTGCCGATGGCTACGCTACCGGGCATGCGAAACAGGACCATAACCGTAAGCGGCGCCTCGAAGACCTTCTCCATCACCGGCTGGCGTGTTGGAACCATCGTGGCACCGGCGGTCGCCACGGACGCGATCCGCAAAGTCCACGATTTCCTCACTGTTGGAGCACCGGCCCCGTTGCAGGAAGGAGTAGCTGCCGGGTACGAGAAGCTGGGAAGAGAGTATTACGATGGTTTGAGGGCCGACTATGAAGTAAGGCGGCAGGTCATGTACCGAGGCCTTTTGGATGCAGGATTCAAGTGCGGCTGCCCCCACGGAGCGTACTACATAATGGCCGACTTCTCCGACTTGAGTGATTTGCCGGACGACGAATACTCGTACTGGCTCACGAGAGACGCGGGTGTGGCCGTGGTTCCGGGATCGAGCTTCTTCAGTGTGCCGGAATTGGGAAGGAAGCTGGTACGCTTTGCGTTCTGTAAGACTGTTGATGTACTGGAGGCGGCGGTTCAAAGGCTCGAGACGGTCAAACAGTAGGTTCGAGCACTTCCATTCCATCCGGTCTTCCCCTATCATCTCCCCATGCGTCAGAGATTCGGCATAGGATACGACTCACACGTCTTTGGTGCCCGTAGACCACTGATACTCGGCGGCGTTGAAGTCGATCACGACAGTGGACTCAAAGGCCACTCAGATGGTGACGCCGTTACGCATGCCGTGATCGACGCCCTGCTAGGTGCGGTGGCGATGGGAGATATCGGACGCCTGTTTCCGGACACCGACAAGCGCTGGAAGGATGCTGATTCCCTCGAGCTACTGGCCGAGGTGAAGCATCGCCTCGTGGCCGCCAGCTACTCGATCGTCAATGTGGACGTGACAGTCATTGCGGAAAAGCCGAAGTTGGCTCCGTACATAGAGCAAATGTGCGAAAAAGTGTCTCGCACGCTCGGGCTGCCGCTGCGTGCCGTCTCCGTCAAGGCGAAGACGAACGAGAAAATGGACTCAGTCGGTCGGGGGAAGGGTATTCAGGTGTTCGCGATCGCCTCAGTTGGGGGAGCATAAGCTGCTAGAAGAGCTGCTGCAGCAGCTACCCTCGCTTCCTCCTGCCGTTGTCTACACGATCATCGGCGTACTTGCCAGCGTAGAGAACGTCTTTCCGCCAGTTCCCGCCGATACTGCAGTGGCACTTGGGGCCTTTCTGTCTACTACGGGCGTGGTGTCGGCCTGGTCGGTGTTTGCAGTGACCTGGGTAGCGAACGTGGGATCTGGGGCGGGGGTGTACGTGGCGGCGCGAACGCTGGGCCGCAAGTTTTTCAGCGGACGCCTGGGCCGGAGACTACTCAATCCCAAACACCTACGGAAACTGGAACGGCTGTACGACCGATATGGTGCCTGGGGCATCTTTCTGAGCCGCTTCGTTCCCGGTGCACGAGCCGTCATACCACTGTTTGCCGGTATAGCCGGCCTGAAGAGCTTTCGCGCTCTGGTGCCAATGGCAGTGGCCTCAGGTATCTGGTACGGGGTCCTAACCTTGGTGGCAGCCACGCTACTACCGAAACTGGATGACGTTGCCACCTTCATCATTGGGCTGAACTGGGTGGGGCTGGCCATATTGGGACTGGCAGCAGGTACGGTAGGTTGGATCGTGTTGAGGAGGCGGAGATTGCGCCAGTCCGCCGGGACCATAGCCGATGAGAATGGGGGTGGGAGGCATGACTGAGGTAGTTCAACAGGCTGTCGACCGTGATTTCTGGATCGAGGCGTTTGAGGACTATCTGAACCTCGAGGCCGGTAGCAGTCCGCATACGGTGCAGAGCTATTTGCGGGACGTACGGCGCTTGGCGGCCTATGCAGTATCGAAGGGTGCGACTGATCCTCAAGCAGCAACAGCACATATCCTCAGTGACTTCATCTATCACTTGAAGGATTTGGGCCTGGCCGCTACCAGCATTAGACGGCAGGTATCGGCGATCAGGACCTATTACCGCTTCCTGATGGGTGAGGGACACGTGCGAGTCGACCCAAGTACCCGGCTCGAGACTCCGAAGACCTGGCGGACTCTGCCAGACGTACTCAGCGTGGACGAGATCGAGGCTTTGCTGGCGGCTCCGAGCCCGGATGAGGCGCTGGCATGGCGTGACCGGGCTCTGCTGGAGGTGGGGTACGCCACGGGAGTGAGAGTGTCTGAGCTGGTGGGACTGGGGGTTGTGGACGTCTGGTTCGACGACGCTTTGATACGAGTGTTGGGCAAGGGATCCAAGGAGCGTCTGGTGCCGATCGGTCGCCGGGCGTTGGGAGCTGCAGCAATATACGCCAGAGAGGTGCGCCCCAACCTGGACCGGGGTCGCAGCGAGGGTCGGTTCTTTCTCAACGCACGGGGTCGTCCGCTGTCGCGCGTGGGAGCGTGGGGCATAATCAAGAAGTGCACGGAGAGGGCAGGAATTGCCAAGAAGGTCAGTCCCCATACACTGAGGCACACCTTTGCCACGCATCTACTCGAGGGAGGAGCAGATTTGCGGGCCGTCCAGGAAATGCTGGGACACGCGGACTTGTCGACGACCCAGATCTATACACACGTGGACCGGGACTACCTTCGTAGTGTTCACAAGACCCATCACCCCCGATCCTGATGATCTTCGTACTCGATAACTACGACTCCTTCACGTACAATCTCGTGCAATACCTCGGTGAGCTGGGTGCGGAACCAGTTGTTCGACGGAACGACGAGGTGACGCTAGGGGAGATCGAGCAACTGGATCCAACAGCGATTCTGATTTCACCGGGACCGGGAGTGCCTGCCGATGCGGGAATCAGCATTCCCCTCGTACGATGGTGCGTTGGCAAGCTGCCGTTGCTCGGAGTGTGCCTGGGACACCAGGCGATTGCAGAGGCTTTTGGAGGCAGGATCGTTAGGGCGGATCGTCTGATGCATGGAAAGGCATCTCCCATCGCCCACACGAATCAGGGTCTGTTCCGCGGGCTGCCGAGTCCCTTCCAGGCGATGCGATACCACTCACTTCTGGCCGATCCGGCTGTCCTGCCCGCCGAGTTGGAGGTGACCGCCTGGACGACCGACCGACCGCGTGGCCAGGAGATCATGGGACTAGAACATGCGACCGAACCGGTTTTCGGGGTCCAGTTCCACCCGGAGTCGATAGGGACTGAGGTCGGAATGCAGCTCGTGAGCAACTTCCTCGAGGGGATTCGACCCGAGGCGGGTCGGCCTCCCCGGGCGCGGTGAAGCCGCACATCGGAGCGGGCATGTAAGCCTCTGTTTTATCTCTATTTATCGCTCCAAGGGGGTTGCAGACACAAAACTGGCACGACTTTTGACTCTGTGCCCGACCCATGTTAGTTTGGGCTGTGCGCGTCCTAACTATCATCCCGGCCCGCATCGGCTCGTCCCGACTTCCCGAAAAACCCCTCTCCATAATCTGCGGTGAACCACTGGCGCACCTCGTTACCCGCAAGGCGCTGGAATTCGCCTTGAGTGACGAAATCGTGGTGGCGTCCGACGATGATCGGGTACTGGACGTGGTGCGGCCGCTCGGAATACGGGGCGTGAAGACCAGCCAATCGCACCGGTCCGGCACGGAGAGAATCGCAGAGGTCCTGGCCCTGCCCGAATACGCGAGCGTTGATTTGGTGCTCAATGTCCAGGGCGACCAGCCGTTTTTGCCTTTTGAGGCTGCGCAGGGTGCTTTGCACCAGCTGGAGGCCGGATTCGGGATCGGTACGGCAGCGGTGCCACTTTCCGAGGTCGACGTGTCCAATCGCAACATCGTTAAGGTGGCAATCGACCGCTGCGGCGAGGCGCGGCATTTCTGGCGAGGTCCTGTTGGCGGGGTGAAGCTGGACGGCGTTATGGGCGTTTTCCATCATCTAGGTGTATATGCCTATACCAGGGAGTCCGTGCTGGAGTGGGTCCGACTGCCTGACTGTGTGGAGGAGTTTTCGCAGCAACTGGAGCAGCTGAGGCCACTGCGAAACGGGATCTCAATCGGAGTGGAGGTCGTACAATGTGTGGCCCCGCTGGCGGTAGACACGCCGTCTGATCTGAGACGTGCACAAGTGGTCCGGGAACAGACTAGCGAACAATCACGGAAGAGCGCATGAGCACGAAATACATATTCATCACGGGTGGCGTTGTTTCCTCACTTGGAAAGGGAATCGCCGCGGCATCACTGGGGCGCCTCCTGACCGAACGTGGTTTGTCGGTGACGATCCAGAAGTTCGATCCCTACATCAATGTCGATCCCGGAACGATGTCTCCGTTCCAACACGGCGAAGTGTACGTGACGGACGACGGGGCCGAAACCGATTTGGATCTCGGCCATTACGAGCGGTTCATTGATCGCTCGTTGGCGCAGGTGAACAACGTCACGACTGGGCGGATCTACTTATCTGTCATCACCAAGGAGCGTCGCGGCGAGTACCTCGGTGGCACTGTGCAGGTGGTTCCGCACATCACCGATGAGATCAAGACCGCCATCCGCAGGCTTGCGCCCGAGCACGATGTAGTGATAACGGAGATCGGCGGAACGGTCGGTGACATCGAATCGCTGCCATTCTTGGAAGCAAGCCGGCAGTTTCGACATGAGGTTGGGAGGGACAATGTGTTGTTCATCCACCTCACACTCCTACCATACATAGCCGCGTCCAAGGAACTCAAGACCAAACCCACGCAGCACTCAGTCCACGAGCTCATGCAGATCGGTATTCAACCCGATATCCTGATCTGTCGCACCGAGCATTCCCTCACGGAGGAAATCCGCAGAAAGATCTCGCTCTTCTGCAACGTGGAGTTCGGGTGTGTGATCGAGAACCGTGACGTTCCCACCATCTATGAAGTGCCGTTGCTATTGAACGAGCAGGGCTTGGATAAGTCTGTATGCAGACTTCTGGGGATCGACGCCAAGGAGCCGGACCTGCGGCCTTGGGGCGCGATGGTGCGGCGGGTAATGGAACCTTCGGATCGAGTGAAGATCGCGGTGGTAGGCAAGTATACGGCACTGGGAGATACTTACACGTCGATCCGTGAGGCGTTGATCCACGGGGGTATCGCCCACGATGTTGGGATCGACCTCGAGTGGCTGCCGAGTGATGAGTTCACCGACCAGCATCGGGCGGGAGAGATGCTGAGCGGCTATCACGCCCTGTTGGTGCCAGGAGGGTTCGGCGAACGAGGAGTTGAGGGAATGGTAGAAGCCGTGAGGTGGGCCCGGGAGCATGAGCTGCCATTCTTCGGAATCTGCCTCGGACTGCAGACAGCAATCATCGAGTTCGCTCGCAATGTCTGTCAGCTGGATCGGACCAACTCCAGCGAGTTCGAAGCGGAGTGTGAGAATCCCGTGATCTCGTTGATGGAATCCCAAATTGAAGTGTCGGACCTCGGCGGTACCATGCGACTTGGAGCCTATCCGTGCAATCTGGAGCCGGGCTCGAGGGCTGCGAGCATCTATGGAGAGACACAGATCAGCGAGAGGCACCGTCACCGCTACGAAGTGAACAATGCATACCGCGAGACGCTGAGGGAATTCGGGATGACGTGCAGTGGCGTTTCGCCTGACGGTTCGTTGGTAGAGTTGATCGAGCTGTCTGACCACGCGTGGTTCATCGGCTGCCAGTTCCACCCGGAGCTGAAGTCACGGCCCATGCGGCCACACCCACTGTTCGCTGGTTTCGTAAAAGCCGCCCACGACCACAAGTGCGGTACCGGCTCCGCGCCGAAGTTGGCGGAGAGTCACGCGTGAGATGGCTGGTTTCTGGCAACCCGCACCGGTAGTAGTTGCCGGACCGTGCCTAGTCGAAAGTGATTCGCTGAATGTCAGTGTCGCCCGCCAGCTAGTTGAACTCTCAGAAAAACTCGGCTTTCGCGCAATCTTCAAGGCCAGTTTCGACAAGGCCAACCGTTCTGCTCCGAATGCACTGCGCGGCCCAGGTATGCAGGCGGGGTTGGATGCCCTGACGGTGGTGAAAGAAGAGACTGGTTTAGCTGTGATTACGGATGTCCACGAGCCATGGCAGCTGCCCGAGGTGGCACCGCGTGTCGATGCCCTGCAAATCCCGGCCTTTCTCTGCCGGCAGACCGATCTGCTGATTGCTGCCGGCAGAGAGGGCAAGCCGGTGAACATCAAGAAAGGTCAGTGGATGAGTGCGGAGTCCATGGCCGGGGCAGTGCAGAAAGTGGTCGGTTCGGGCTGCGACGATATCGCAGTCACCGAGCGCGGGACTTTCTTCGGATACGGTGACCTGGTCGTCGACATGAGGAACTTCACGCGCATGCGGGCAGCGACCGGGAAGCCGGTTCTCTTCGACGCAACTCATTCAGTTCAGCAGCCTGGCCTGGGGGTGCGTGGAAGCAGTGGTGGGCTGCGCCAACACGTGCCCGATCTGCTTGTCGCAGCCGCCGCGGCGGGTGCCGACGGATTCTTTCTGGAGACACATCCCACGCCCGAAGACGCTCCCAGCGACGCGGTAACGATGTGGCCGCTGGCAGATCTAGAGGAGCTACTTGCTCGGGCTCTGGAGGTGTGGCGCACTGCGAGAGCGGAGGTAGAATGCTCGAATCGGTAGTCGCGAACAACATCAAGGTGGTCGGCCTCGACGTGGATGGTGTGATGACGGACGAGGGTGTGTACACCGGAATGGGCCCGACCGGACCGATCGAACTGAAGCGCTTCAACATACACGACACCGTTGGGATCAAACTGCTTCAAGCGGCAGGACTCGAGGTGGTCATAGTCAGCGGCCGTTTTTCAGAGGCGACCACCATCCGAGCCAAGGAACTGGGCATAACCGAGGTCGTGCAGGACCCTGACGCCCGGAAGCTGCCGGCGTTCGAGGACATTCTGAGTCGCACAGGGTTTCGTTGGGATGAGGCTGCCTTCGTTGGGGATGACCTTCCGGACATTCCGTTGCTGAAACGGGTAGCGCTGCCGGTGACGGTGCAGAACGGTGTCGCAGAGGTTCGCGAGCATGCGGTGTTCATCACCGAGCGGCGCGGTGGAGAAGGTGCAATACGTGAATTCACCGAAGCCCTGTTGCGAGCCCGAGGGCAGTGGCGGGAGGTGGTTAGTGGGTACCTTTCAGAACGTGACGAAGAACTGCGGAGTGTGCACGGTGGTGACTAAATGGGCATGCGTGATCGCGGTCACGGCGATATTCCTCTCGGCCTGTTCCGACCCCGGACGGCCTCCTACGTCGTCCGCCCTGCCGGATTCTGTCGATCAAGCCGCTTGGGGTTTTGTTAGGCACATCACTGCGGAAGGAATCGAACGAGCTAAGCTTGAGGCAGATTCGGCGTTCTACTATCCCTCCCGTGAGACTTGGGAGCTGTACCAGCTGACGGTCGAGTTCCGGACCATCCATGGGGAACTCAGGTCGACGCTGACCGCCGACGAGGGTACGTACCACTGGCGTACCCAGGACATGGAAGCGCGTGAGAATGTGGTGGCCCTGACGCCGGACGGGCGAAGACTCACGACGTGCTCCATTCAGTACGATGAAGGTCGGGACGAAATCACCGGCCCGTGTGCGTTCGTCTATGACTCGGAGAACGAGAGGCTCACGGGTGAGAGCTTTACGGCCGATCCGGATTTCCGGAACGTAGAGGCCAAGAGGACCACGGGCACGGCAACGGAGATCGAGAGGCAGTAGTGCGATCCGCGACCGTAGGGGTGTTTGCGAGCCTTGCGCTCGCGACGGTCGCCGCGACTGCGGCGGCAGGCCAGACTCTGCCACCCTGCGCGATCCGGCTGGATGAGAGCGAAACGGTCTCGCGGCGGGAGCTGAGGCCCGGGCAGATTCGGTACTATGGCGGTGGAGGGGTGAAGTGGAGCTGCCTGCGGCCAATCGCGCGAGGGGATTCAGCACTCGTGTTCACCGGGGCATCGGACAGCGCGGCGCAATATGTGGACTTGGGCCGTGCGGACTTTGTCGGCAGCGCCCGGTTTCGCGACTCGACGATCGAACTGACCGCCGATCGGGCGTCCTACTTCTTGCGGGATGACCGTCTCGAAGCAAACGGCAACGTGAGGTTGGTGAACTTGGAAACGGGATCGGTTCTGACCGGTCCAAATCTCACGTATTGGCGAGCGGCGCCGGGGGTAAGGGATACATCGGAGCTGTACGCATCCCGCCGGCCGCGAGTGGAGTACAGGTCGGGAGAAGGGATTGCCGAGGAGCCGTACATCATTAGAGGTGAGCGGGTTTGGCTCAAGGGAAACGAACTGGCGTATGCCGCGGGAGCCGTGACGATCGACCGTAGCGACTTCGCGGCCAAAGGCGACAGCACTCAACTGGATGTTGGAGTGGGAGAGGGAATCATAATTGGACAAGCCGAAGCCGGCGGAATTGACACCGTCAGTTACAATTTGCGGGGCCGCCGCATCGCGTTCAGGCTTGCCGATGATGAACTCGAGTGGGTTCAGGCCCAGGGAATGGCGGATGCGACTAGTGCCGAGTGGAGAATCGTGGGCGATACAATCGAATTCTCAGTGGCCAACGACATGATTCAACAAGGCCAAATATGGGGCGACTCGATAACTCCGAGGGCAATGTCGGAGCAATACACTATCACGGCCGACTCCATGGCCGTTGATACACCGGACCAACTGCTCACCGAGGTGCGCGGGTTCGGGACCGGGCGTGCCACGTCCAAAGCCGATTCCCTGACGAACGAGGCAGACTGGATGGCAGGAGACACGCTGGTTGTGAGATTTGACAGTACTGAGTCGGGGGGCCGTTCCATCTCCGAGCTGATTGCCGCTGGGCATGCCCAGGCGTTCTACCGGATACCAGACGAAGCAGACAGCACTGCAGCTCCTGCGATCAATTATTCCAGGGGACTCAGGATCATAGCGAAGTTCACCGAGGAAGCGATAGAGCGCGTTGACGTGATTGGTGAGGCGGACGGCGTGTATCTCGAACCGATCAAGAGACGTCCATTACCATGAACGAACGAATGCGAACCCTGATGGCAGGTCACGACCTGTCGCTGCCATTGGCTGCGGCCGCCCTCGTGCAAGTCGCCGACGAACGAGGCATTGCGGACTTCAGTGTGCTTGTCTTGGCGTACCGGTCACAGCATTTGGAGTTGCTCCGTCGCGAGAAAGGTGAAGATACGGTCACGCTGGGGGGTGCCCTTTCGGTGGACGAAGTGCGCCATCACCTGCTCTCATCGGTCTTGCCACGCATGGTTACGCTCGGTCTCGTCGATCCTGTTGCCCCCAGCACGATGGAAGGCCCGGCCAGCACGCTGTCCGATTACGCGATGTTGGAGGAGGGTGTGCGGGTGTTGCCGGAGGTTTGGTCACCGCTGGCCGGCAATGCCGAAGAGGTGCAGGAGGAGTTCATGCTCCTGGCGCTCGAAGGCTTGCAGGAAAGCGAGACTACTGTCGGCGAGCCCATTGATTCGGAACCACATGGGAGCATTCTGGAAGGGCACAGCCTGACCAAGGTGTACCGCCGCCGCGCCGTGGTGGACGACGTGGACGTTTCTCTGCAGCAGGGAGAGATCGTCGGTTTGCTCGGGCCGAACGGGGCAGGGAAGACGACGACGTTCTACATGGTCATGGGGCTGGTTCGACCGGACAAGGGCAGCATAAGCATGGACGGCGAAGACATTTCCAGGTTGCCGATGTACCGCCGCGCGAGGGAGGGAATCGGATACCTGGCACAGGAGCCGTCGATTTTCCGCAAGCTGACCGTGGAAGACAACGTGAAGGCAATTCTCGAGACCGTGCAGTTGAGCGATCGGGAACGCAAAGAACGATTGGAAACGCTGCTCGACGAGCTGTCAATCAAGTATCTGAGAGGGGTCCCCGCGTACAAGCTCTCCGGGGGAGAGAGAAGACGCCTCGAGATCACCCGTGCTCTAGTTACTTCTCCCAAGTTCATGTTGCTCGACGAGCCTTTCGCCGGTGTGGATCCCATTGCCGTTAACGACATCCAGACAATCGTTGCCGGTCTCCGACGACGCGGAATCGGCGTTCTCATTACGGATCACAACGTGGAGCAGACGCTGGATATAGTGGACAGGGCATACATCATGTTCGAGGGCAAGGTCCAAGTATCAGGTACCGTCCGTGAACTGGTGTTCAACGATCAAGTAGCCGATCTTTACTTGGGTCCGACCCTCACGGCCCGGCTAAGGGAACGGTTGGGAGCTGCCGCATGAGAGCCTCGCTGCAACAAAGCGCGGTGCTGAAGCAGGAGCTCAGAATGAACCCTCGCCTTTATCAGGCGATGGATCTTCTGTACATGCCGCTGCTCGAACTGCAACAACACCTGAAGGAAGAACTTCTCACCAACCCGTTCCTGGAAATGCAGGAGCCTGACGAGGACGAGGAACAGACAGCCACCGACAAGGAAAAGGAAAAAGAAAAGGAGCAAGCTGAACAGGAGGACGGGGCAGAGGTCAACTGGGAGGACATCATCCTGGACGGCTTCAGCACCGGCGGATCGAGGGCGGAGTTCGAAGAGCGGGAGTTCTACGAGCCGACCCCCGTGGAGGCAAGGGATCTTTCCGATCACCTCTACGAACAGCTACAATTGCTCGAGCTCACTCCAAGGCAACTGTTCCTGAGCGAGCTTTTCATCGGCAACATCGGTGAGGATGGTTACCTCCGAGCGACGTTGGAGGAAATTGCCGAGGGCGCCAACAACTTGCTGGCGGAGCGGGCCAGGGCGGACGGGAATGCGGTGGCGGTTCCGGAACGGTTCACCGTGGAAGAGGCTGAGGAACTCCTCAAGGTCATTCATAAACTAGATCCGCCCGGAGTGGCTGCACGGGATCTTCGCGAGTGTCTGATACTGCAGTTGGAGGATTTGCGCGAGCAGGAAACACTCACCTACAAGCTGGTGGTAGATGCCTTCGAGGATCTGATAACGCACCGTTGGAGCGAGCTGGCCAAACGCTTCGGGTTGGAGCCCAAGGCGGTTCAGGACGCAGCAGATGAATTGGCGCGGCTCGATCCCAAGCCGGGTATCCGCTTTCTCAGCTCGGGTGATGCCTACGTCGTACCGGATCTGACGGTCGAGAAGATCGATGGGGAATACCGCGTGTTCCTGAATGACGGCGGCGTACCGCGGCTCCGGATCAGCAAGGTGTACCAGGAGATTGCCGGCGACAAGAAGAAGTTCGTGGGACAGAATCGCGAATTCATCACCGACAAACTGAACAGTGCCAGCTGGCTCATCCAGGCTATAGAACAGCGCCGGCAGACAATGCTCAAGGTCATGAACTTCATAGTCGACCGGCAGCGTGATTTCTTCGAGAAGGGAGTCGAGCATCTGAGACCGCTCACGCTCCGTGAGGTGGCCGATGTCATCGACATGCACGAATCGACGGTTAGCCGCGTTACGAGCCAGAAGTACGTTCAGACACCTCGCGGGGTGTATCCGCTCAAGTTCTTCTTCTCCAGCAGTCTGGGCACCACCACGGGAGAGGATGCCAGTTCACGCGCAGTAAAGGCACAGATTCAGAAGCTGGTGGGAGATGAGAACACCGGTACTCCCTTGACTGACTCGGCTATTGTCAATGCACTAAAGGATCGCGGCATTCAGATCGCTAGGCGCACCGTTGCCAAGTACCGGGACCAACTCGGCATACTACCGGCACGCATGCGCAAACGCGTATGACACTTGCGCGAGAAACAGATCCAGTTGACATAAGTGTCCTCGTCCCTGCCAAGGACGAGGCGGAGAATCTGCCCGAGTTCGTGAAGCAGTGTGCGGACGCTCTGGGGGACGTTCCCTACGGCTGTGAAGTGGTCGTGGTTGACGACGGTAGCACCGACGGAACTACGGACGTCCTCGAACAACTGCAACGTGACTATCCCTTCCTCCGCACCACCAGGCACCGCACCCGATTGGGTATCGCCGACGCCCTGAAGTCCGGGGCGGAGATCGCCCGGGGCCGGATCTTCGTATTCTATCCCGCGGATCTCCAGTTCCTGCCGGCCGACATCCCCTCCCTGGTAGAGCCTATTCGGTCGGGCGAAGCAGATATGGTGACAGGCACGAAACAGGGGCAGTACGACAAGGCCTTCGTCTCGGGGGTCTACAATCGCCTCTGCCGCCTGCTGTTCGGCATCCGGGTGACCGACTTGAACGCGGTAAAGGCGTACAGACGCGAAGTGATGGCCGCCGTACCATCCCGCCCCGATTGGCATAGGTTCATCGCCCCGATTGCGGCGGCCGACGGATACAAACTGACCGAGCGGCCAGTTACGCTGCATCCACGGCAACACGGCCAATCCAAGTTCGGAATCGGTCGCATCCCCGTTGGAGTGATCGACCTCGTATCGGTTTGGTTCCAGCTGCGTTTTGGCCGCAAGCCGTTGCTCTTCTTTGGAGTGCCCGGCGGTGTGCTGGTGATTCTGGGAGTGATCGTCGGGATAGTCGCGATCGCGCTCAGGTTGGCTGGGGTTGGGTTCCGCCCGCTTCTCTCTCTAGTATTGATCCTCGTGATATCCGGTATCGCTCTGTTCGGGTTCGGTTTCATCGGAGAACTGCTGGCCGGACAGCGTGAAGAGATAAGGGCTCTCAAGCGCTCGGTCGATCGGTTGTCTTCCGACCGTGCCCGCCCCGATCGCTGAGTCTTCCCGGTGCGCATTGTCAGTGTCGCTCACGCCTATCCCCGCAGGGACGGCGACGTGGCCGGTGCGTTCATCGAACGCCTGGCAATAGCGCTGCAGGAGTTAGAGCATAAAGTCTCCATGGTCGTTCCCTCGGACCAGGGGAACGGAGGCCTGGTGGAGCAAAACGGCGTGAGCGTTCGCCGCGTACGCTACGCTTGGGCCAGTTCAGAGACCCTGGCCTACAGCGGGCAGATGGTGCAGGCCACTCGCTCCGCCAAGGGACTGCTGGCGTTCGGATCGTTGGTTCTGGCTCAGAGTTCAGGTGTCATCGCAGAGGGCCGCCTCGGGCCGCTCGACCTGATTCATGCCCATTGGTGGTTACCTGGCGGCGTTTCCAGCTGGCTCGCGCACTTCGTGGAGCACCGCCCGTACGTGGTGACACTGCACGGGACGGACGTAGCGATCTTGGAGCAGTCGCGGCCCGCCCGGGCGTTGGCCCGCCTGGTTCTGCGCCGCGCCGGTGCGGTGACGGCTGTCTCGTCCTTCCTGGCCGCGCGGGCCGCCCACATTGCCGGAATCGACCCCGACACAGTTGTCGTTCAACCGATGCCAGTGAATGTCGAGCGGTATGAGAGGAGGAGCGCCGGAGGTGAGGGAGTGGTGGTCGTCGGACGACTCTCGCGCCAGAAACGGATCGACGTGATCATCGAGGCGGTAGCCGACCTGCACCGGAAGGGACTCCCTTGCCGGCTCAGAATCGTCGGGGACGGTCCGGAACGGAGGGCTCTGGAATACAGGGCGGGCCAGCTGGGGCTGGCAGACGCCACGGAGTTCCTGGGGATGGTCGAGCCCGATCAAATCCCGGACGCGATTGGCGATGCCGACGTGCTCGCCTTTGCGGCTGTGGGAGAAGGTCTGGGCCTTGCCACGGCAGAGGCAATGATGCTCGGTGTACCCGTGGTGGCGGCTCGTGACGGTGGTGGGGTGACTGACATCGTACCGCCAACTGGCGCCGGTCGGCTGGTGGCAGGTGGAGACCGACTCGATTGGGCACAGGCCATCGAGGACGTGCTCAGAGACCCTCGCAGCCGCGACTCGGCGTATGAGCTTGGGACAGAACTCAAGAAGCGGCTGGCACCCGAGTATGCGGCCAGAAAGTTCGCAGGAGTCTACCAGCGCGTGATCCGGGCGACAGGGCGAGTAGATGCGTAGAGTTTTGATCTGGGGTGGCCAGCTCCTACTTGCTGCCCTGGTCATTGTCTTCGTCGTCCGGTCGGTAGTGGCCAACTGGGCTAGCTGGGGTGGGCTCGGCGAGCTAGACCTGGAGTTGCGTCCCAGACTGGGCTGGATTCTGTTGGCGGTGGCGACTGTGTTGGCGACGTACGCAATGCTGATAGAAGCATGGCGGCGGGTACTGGCAGGCTGGGGACAGAAGCTCGCGTATGCCCCGGCGACTCGAGTCTGGTGTCTCTCCAACATGGGTCGCTACTTGCCCGGGAAGATCTGGAGCGTAGCTGGCCTGGCCATCCTGGCACAGCGGGAAGGCGTTAGCGGCTGGGCCGCGGCCGGTTCGGCTCTGGCCATGCAGGCAATTGCGGTTGGAACCGGGGCCGTGGTGGTAGCGGTTGGAGGAACATCCCAGGTCTCGCCGTACCTGCTGGGCGCTGCAATCGTAGTCGCTCTCCTCGCCGTAGTGTTCCTCGTGTGGGAGCCTCTTGCCGGGACGGTCGTGCGGATTGTGAGGCCGTCGCTCGAATGGCGGGCGCTGCCAGCGTCTGCTGCGGCTGCGGCGACCGCCGTCACGCTGATTTCATGGCTAGCTTATGGCGTTGTTTTTTGGCTCTTGGCGTACGCTCTCTTTGGACCGAGCGATTTGTCCGTCGCCAGGGCGATAGGAGTTTTTGCCGCCGGGTACATTCTGGGACTGCTGGCACTGTTCGCACCGGGCGGCGTAGGGATGCGCGAGGTAATATTCATAGCGTTGTTGGGTCCCGTGCTCGGTGGTAATGGAGCCCTGGCTTTGGCGATCGCTTCGCGCCTCCTGCTGACGGCAACCGAGGTGGTGGCGGCTCTCGTCGCGCTCGGACTGGGTCGAGGAAAGGAGTCATCAATTGAGCGGCACGCATAGCGAGACCGTGTCCCACTACAAACCTCCATACGCGACTCTCGTGGCGCTCGCGTTGTTCTCAGTCTGGATCCTCATTCTGTCGCTGCCCATGTGGAGCGGCCTGTTCCTCGCCAGCCCCGTGAGCGACCAGTTCACCACCGGATATGCGTGGCGGCTGTGGCAGGCGGACCAGTGGAGGGCTCTGGGGCACATACCGCTCTGGAACCCGGATATCTTCGGAGGCCTGCCGTACGTAGCCGCCATGCACGGCGATGTCTTCTATCCCACAGCCTGGTTGCGGCTGCTGCTACCCACGGCCTTTGCCATGGACCTCGGATTCGTGGTCCACTACATCCTGGCCGGGCTGTTCATGTACCTGTTTGTGCGACGGCTGAAGGTATCGTGGACCGGATCGGTGGTTGCCGGGTTGAGCTACCAGTTGGCCGGAGTCGTCGCCTCCTATGTCCACCCCGGACATGACGGGAAGCTCTTCGTCACAGCTCTACTGCCGCTGGCTCTACTCGCTCTGGTGATCGCGATTCGCGAGCGGCGGTTTGAGGGCTACGGATTGCTGGCGCTCACCGTAGGACTGTCGATCCTGAGTCCGCACCCCCAGATGGCGCAATACATGTTGATCGCGGCAGGCCTGTTCACCCTGTACTTGGTATTCGGAGAGCCAAGCGAGCGGCCTGTGAGTTCCAAGCTCGCCGATCTAGGGCTGGCCCTGGGGGCAGTGCTGCTGGGATTCATGATCAGCGCCATTCAGATGCTTCCTTTCTGGGAGTACATCCCGTATTCGCCGCGCGCCGAGACGTACCGGGGGTTCGAGGGCGCCACGTCCTATGCAATTCCCTGGATCCACGTGCCCGAGTTCTTCCTGTCGAAATTCGCCGGACAGAGCGCAGCCGGAACCTACTGGGGATCCAATCTGATCAAGTTCCACTCCGAGTATCTGGGTCTGCCCGTCATTGCGCTGGCAATCTTGGGTATGGGAGGCAAGGACCGCCGGCTGACCTATTGGCTCGCGGGTATCGGAGCGCTCTTCCTGCTCGTCTCGCTGGGTGCTTCGACCCCATTCTACCGGTTGTGGTATGCGGTCGTGCCGTTCGTGAAGCAGACCAGGGCTCCCGGAATGGCCCTCTATATAGTCGCATTTGTGCTGTCTGTGTTCGCGGCCCTGGGGGTCGAGAGACTGGAGCGTCGGGAGGGGAGGTCGCAGATCTCTGCGTGGCTTGCCGTGGGTGGGGCTGTGATGCTCCTGGCCCTAGTCGGAGCCTTCGGTGGCATCGCGACGTTCCTGGCGCGGGGCATCGAGGAGTCAATGCGCATGCAGGTGTCGCGCGTGGCTGTCGGCGCCGGTCCTGCCATAATGTGGGGAGCGTTTTGGAGCGGGTTGGCGCTGGCGGCAGTTGGTGGCATCGCACTCGCCGCCGCTCACAACCGGATCAAGGTAGTGGCTCTCTGTTTCGGGCTGATCCTCTTGGTGAGCGCGGACCTCTGGCGCAACGCTCGGGAATTCTGGGTTTTCAGAGATGCCGCCCTGATGCACTCGCCCGACGAGTTGACCCAGATCGTCGCCGCAACGCCGAAACCGTACCGGGTATACAACGCCGCTGTTTACGACGGATCCCGGCTCATGACCTTCGACATACCACAGCTCTTGGGTCATCATGGAAACGAAGTGCACAGATTTGACCAGCTGCTCGGTGGGAAGAACATCTGGCAGAACCAAGTTTACGGGGTCATCTGGGATCTCTTTGCCATCGAGTACGTGATCGTCCCGTCCTCGTTGGGGGGAGCGGATTCGATCCCGGGCTTTGACCGCTTATTGCAGAACCATCAGACACCGGAAGGGACCCCCGCGAACCTGTTCAGGCGCTCGGAGCCGGCGCGCTATGCCCGGTTGGTGCCGGGGGCTCTCAAGGTGTCCGACGATCAGGCCGTTCCGACGATTCTCGACCCACGGTTCCTACCGGACCGCGTCGTGCTGTTGGCGCCGGAGGCGGTTGTGGAGCCCGAGAGCTATACCGAGATTCCAGAGCCACTGGATAACCGCGTGACCGTGCGATCGTGGGAACCGGGCCGAATGGTGATCGATATCGAACCTCCGGCGCCTCAGGACGCGTATGTGTTGGTGGCCGAGAACTGGTACCCCGATTGGCGGGCCACAGTTGACGGAGAACCGGCGCCCGTCGTGCGAGGTAACCAGACTCTCATCACGGTGCCGGTGTCGGCCGGCGCCAGTTCAGTCGAATTGGTGTTCGACAGCAAGCACTTCCGCATCGGAAAGATCGTAACGTTCGTGAGCCTGTTGGCAGCCATAGCCGCCGCCGTTGTACCGGTCGTTCGGCGGAGGAGGGCCCAGTAGTGAACGAGCGGGCTCTCGTAATCCTCCCCACCTACAACGAGGCCAGCAACCTCCCACGGATCGTTCCCGAGGTGCTGGCGCAGGATGCCTGCATCGACGTTCTGGTGGTGGATGACAACTCACCCGACGGCACCGGGCAGATGGCGGACGACATGGCCCGGGAGAATGCACGGATTCACGTGCTGCATCGTGAGGGAAAACAGGGGCTGGGAACGGCCTATCTAGCCGGCTTCGGCTGGGCCTTGGAGAGGGATTACGAGTTCGTGTTCGAGATGGATGCCGATCACTCTCACGATCCGAAGCATCTGCCAGAGTTTCTGGAGGCAGCCAAAAACGCCGATCTGGTACTCGGATCGCGCTACCTGGACGGCAGGGTGACCGTGGTCAACTGGCCGATGTCGCGCCTGCTGCTCAGCTACTGCGCCAACCTGTACGCCCGGCTGGTGACCGGCAATAAGCTCTGCGACGCGACTGGCGGCTTCAAATGCTTCCGCAGGCAGGTCCTGAGCGCGATCGACCTGAGCGACGTGGGGTCGAACGGATACTCCTTCCAGATCGAGATGAGTTTCAGGGCCAAGCGAAAGGGATTTCGCATCAAGGAAATCCCGATCGTATTTGTCGATCGGACCGACGGGGAGAGCAAGATGTCGGGCGCGATTGTCCGTGAGGCGATCTGGATGGTCTGGCGCCTCAGGATTCAGGCTCTATCAGGACGCCTATGAACGGGTCCGTAGTCTACAAAATGTCAGGTTCCGGCAACGACTTCGTCTTCGTCGATGGACGAATGTCGTCTTTGGACCAGTGGGGGCCGGAGTCCATAGAGAGGGTCTGCAGCCGCCGTTTGGGAGTAGGTGCCGACGGATTTGCCGTCCTCGAACCTGGTGCTGGGGCTGGCCGCGTGCGCTTCCACTTCTTCAACCGGGATGGGACGAGGGCCCCGATGTGCGGCAATGGAGCCCTGTGCGCCACCCGGATGGCCCGGTGGTTGGAATTGGTCCCAGGTCCTGACTTGGTTCTGGAAACCGACGCCGGAGAGGTCCGTTGCAGGGCCCTCGATGGGCCTAAGCCACTGGCTGAGTTCATGTTACCGAAAATTCCGACCCCCTTGGAACCCGAGATCGACACGGAGACCGGCGAGCGCTCCATCCATTTCTTGAGCGTCGGCGTACCCCACCTGGTTCTCTTGGTCGATGACGTCTCTCAGGCGCGCCTAACTGATCGGGGCAGGGAGCTGCGCCATCACCCGGCGGTTGGTTCGGCCGGTGCCAACGTCAATTTCCTCGGTACCGATCCAGCCGGATCCTCCAACTGGCGCATGCGCACCTACGAGCGCGGAGTGGAGGCCGAGACATTGGCCTGCGGCACCGGTGCGGTCGCTTGCGCGGCCGCCTTGGTCCACTCCAGAACGGTCCAGAGCCTTCCATGGGATGTCCACACCAGCTCCGGTCAGGTCCTGACGGTCGGCGGAACCGTGGACGCCTCGAGCGAACTCACCGCACCCACTCTGACGGGCGAGGCCCGCCTCGTCTTTAGAGCTATCCTCAGCTGACTATTCTGCCCATTTAGACTACCACTCCTAAGCCTTTACAGGGTAGTGCGTTACAAACTGCCCATCCGGCATATCCACAGTTCTCCACATCCTCGCCGAGGTTTAGTTAACATAACATTTCTTATACGTAGTTGAGGTCGAGCCCAAATTCCAGCCGGATGGGACTTTTCGACGCAGAAATTCGGTCAGCGAAGGCCACCCGCAGGCGGCCTTGGAAGGCGGGTGTCCCTTCCCGGTCGATCAGGTGACCGGCGACAGTTCGCCGAGCCGGACGTTGGCCTCGATGGCCATGTCGGAGTCGGGAAAATCCTGCAAGACTTGCTCGTAGGTCGTAATCGCGCGAGCCGTGTCACCTGCGTTGGTGAGCGCTCGAGCCGCGCTCAATAGATATTGAGCCTCGAGGAAATCGTACCAGGCGGCATCGGCGGCCAGCAAGTACTCGGTTGCGGCATCATCGAAACTACCGGTCTGTTCGTGAGCGGTTGCCAGCAACCCGTGCACGGGAGCCAGGAATTGGTCACTGGGACCCTGGTCGATGAGTTTGCGGAGTTCCACCATTGCCGCGGCCGGTTGTCTTTCCATTAGGCGAATCCGCGCCAGGAGGATTGCTGCCTCTTCCGCTGCCGTAGTGCCCCCATAGGTGGTTATCAGTTGGGAGAGATCGCTGGCGGCCAACGCCAGATTACCGACCGCTGCCACTGCCCTGGCATTATCCAATTCGATGGCGGCGAATCGCTCTTTGCGCTGCTGAGCGGTTAGAAAGAGGAACACTGCCAACGCGGCAACGACGACGACCGACGTTCCTGCCAGCATGTTCGTTCGGTGTGCCTTGATCCAGTTCAATAACTGAACGACGGGATCGTGCTTTTCGACTGTCTGTGGCGTGGTCACACTTACCGTTCTTTTTTGCTGATCATGTCGCTGGAGCCGCCCGCGGCTTGTCCACGAGTTGCCACCCCAATGCCCCTGGGGTGACTCGAACACCCGGCCAACGGTTTAGGAAACCGCTGCTCTATCCAACTGAGCTACAGGGGCAGCAGACGGGAAAAACTAACCAGAACGCTCTGGGTATCCAACTCCCGTTCTCGGCCTTTTCAGGCGGTCGTTCGGGCGATTGATGAGGGGGCAATCCAGGGCATCAAACCGAAGTCATGCCGACTCTCGACACCTGGGACGACAGCGCAGGAACCGACCTTCAGGACTACTTCAAAAGAAACGACTTGAGACTGTGCCCAAGCAGAGCACGGATATCGTAACTACCTTATTGAGAACGAATTAGAGATTTCCATTTCATGTGAAAGATCGGCCTTTTCCACATTGTCAACACGGGCCAACATGGGACCGGTCGCCAATGACCTCTCAAACTGGTCTAAAACAGGGGGGTCTGCCGCGCCCACGACCTCTACTCGCCCGTCCGGGAGATTGCTTGCCCATCCCCGTACTCCGAGTCGCTCGGCCTCTCGCAAGACGAACCAACGGAAGCCGACGCCCTGAACCCTGCCTGATACGAGCCACCGACAACTACCCGGTGCCGGGTTCACTGAGAGGTGCCTTCCTCGCTCTGTACGCCCGCGTCCTCGAGCGGGGCAGCCCTTCCCTTCCGCCGCTGAACCAGGACGTAGATGGCTATGGTCAGCACAACCAGCGGTATCAGCACCATGCCCGCTCGAGAACTCAGTTGGCGCACTTCAGGGCTCTGCATCAACTCGTCGAGGCTGGCCAGGACCTCCGAGTTCTTTCCCACGTACCACCCAATGTAGGTGAGGATCGAGCACCAGATACCTGCCCCGAGAGCAGTGTAGAGCACGAATAGATCCAGCCTCATGCGCGCGAAGCCGGCCGGCAGGCTTATGAGTTGGCGGATCAGGGGGATCAGCCTGCCCACGAACATGCTGATTTCACCGTGCCTACGAAAGAAATCCTCGGCTCGGTTCAAGGATTTCTCCTTCATCAGCAAGTACTTCCCGTAGCGGTGCAGTAGCGGCCGGCCCAGCTTGGCGGCCAGGAAGTAGTTGATCAGCGCCCCGATCAGACTACCGCTGAGCCCCGCGACCAGCACTAACGGAGCGCTCATCCGTCCGTGGGCGGCCAAATAGCCGGCCGGAGGTAGCACCACCTCGCTCGGGAACGGTACGAACGAAGACTCCAGCGTCATGAGCAGGGCGATCCCCAGGTAGCCGAGACTGAATATGATCTCTGTTAGGCCGCTTACGATTGTCTCAATCATTATTTGCCTGGATCTCCATCGTCTGAATCAGCGGGAAAGCCGTGCCGTCCGACGAGGCGCACGAATTGGGCCGGTCCCAGAACCTCTTCAATCAGATCGTCACCTTCTCTCCGGACCCGGCAGAGTTCCTGCTCCGACCCGCGCTGCAATGGGATGACCAAGCGGCCGCCCAGGGCCAACTGCCGGACCAGCGGTTGGGGCACCTCCGGTGATGCAGCCGCGACCACAATGCCCTCGTAGGGAGCAAAGGGCGCCCAACCCAGGGTGCCGTCTGCCACCACCACGGTCACGCCCGACACACCCGCTGCCGCCAGGGCGTTCCGAGCCTCCGTCGCCAGGTCTGGCAACCGCTCGACCGACACAACCTGCTGGGCCATGAAGGACAGAAGGGCCGCCTGGTACCCGGATCCCGTACCCACTTCCAGCACTCTTTCGGAGCCTTTCAACTGAAGGGCCTCGAGGTACCGTGCCTGGGTCGTTGGCTGAGAGATCGTCTGACCGTTGCCGATCGGGAGGGAGACGTCCTCGTACGCACGACGCCTGAACGCGTCCGGTACGAACAGGTGACGTGGTGTCTCGGCAAAGGCTCGCAAGACACTCATGTCACGGATGCCGTTCGAGCGCAATTGCTCCAACAGTTGCGCTCGATAGCCACCGTAGCTGTCGTTCAGTCCCCGAGATCCCATCGCCTTACGTCTTCCAGCAATGTGTAGTTCGTCAGGTCGAGGTGGAGTGGCGTTACCGACACGTACCCGTCGCGCACGGCCCGAAAGTCACTGTCCTCTCTCCCCGACCAGGACGACTGTCCGCCACCGATCCAGTAGACCGTTCGTCCCCAGGGGTCCTTGGTTTCGACGATCGACTCCGAGTAGACCCGCTTACCCAGGGTCGTAGTACGGATTCCGCGAATCTCGTCCCCGGGGATAGCCGGGATGTTGACGTTGAGCAGTGTCTCGCGCGGGAAATCCGAAACTTGCAGAATACGCGTTACCAGCCTCACCAGCCATTCTTCATGTGTCTCCAGCAGATCGATGTTAAAACCGGCGAGTGATATGGCGACCCCTGGAATCCCGAGGGAGAGTCCCTCCATGGCGGCGGCCACGGTCCCCGAATAGAGAACGTCTTCCCCCATGTTGGGTCCGTGGTTGATGCCCGAGAACACGAAATTCGGCTTGTCGGCGAGTAACTGCCCGAGGGCGAGCAGGACGCAGTCGGTAGGGGTGCCGTCCACTTGAAAAGCGCCATCGTGGCGCCGCATGGGACGCAGTGGGCGGTGCAACGTCAGCGAGTGGCTTGCTCCACTCTGTTCTCTATCGGGTGCTACGACATCTACTTGACCGACGCTGCGGCAAACACGCGCTAGGATCTCGAGCCCACGCGCGTGAATGCCATCGTCGTTAGTGATCAGGATTCTCAACCGGTGCTTTTCCGTCGATGATGTCCAAGATGTCTCTGAGTTCTCTGTTCAGGTTCTCGACTGACTCGTGTTGCAGTGCAAAACGGGCTTCGGTTTTGAGCACACCGGTTCGGCGGTATTGCTCGATCCTCTTGCGGGCTCCTTCGATTGTGAATTTCTCGGTATACAGGAGATGCTTCACGAGCATGATCAGCTCGATTTCGCGTCGCTGGTAGACCCGGTTGCCGGAACGGTTCTTCACCGGGTTCAGGAAACGAAACTGGCTCTCCCAATAACGTAACACGTGCGGCTTCAGGTCTGTCAGCTGGCAGACGTCGCCGATCGAGAAATACTCCTGGACCTGTCGGGGTGCCGTCACTCCCAATGCTCCGGTTTGAGTTCTCGCTCCATCAGGTCGCTCACGGCCTGTCGCAGTTCCTTGCCCTCGAACAACACGCTGCCGACCTCCTGAGCGATGGGGAGGTCCACTCCCGCATCATCGCCCAGTTGGGCTGCCGCCCGCGTGGTTCGCACTCCCTCAGCCACGGTCCGTCTCTCTCCCAGGATTTCGTCCAACGAACGTCCCCTACCCAGTTCCTCACCAAGTGACCGGTTGCGACTCAAGGCGCCGAGCGCCGTGAGTACCGTGTCCCCCATCCCCGCCAGCCCGGAAAACGTCATCGGGTTACACCCCTGTGCCTGGCCTAGCCGCGTCATCTCCGCCAGTCCTCGCGTTATGAGGGCTGCCCTTGCGTTGTGCCCCAGACCGAGTCCGTCGAGCATTCCGGCGGCAATGGCGACTACGTTCTTCAGAGCGCCGCCGAGTTGGACCCCATACGGATCTCGACTGGTATACACCCGGAAATAGCCGGTGGAGAACGCGCTTTGCGCCATCTCCGCCGCATTCATGTCCTGGCCTGCCGCCACCACCGCGGTGGGCCGTCCCTGGTACACTTCCTCGGCAAAACTCGGACCGGAAAGGGCGACGGTCCGGAGGCCCGGCATCGTCTCCGCCATCACCTCGGTCATGAGCTTGCGTGTCTCGGTCTCCAGCCCCTTTGAAACGCTGACGACCACCGGGGTGGATCCGTCGAGGGCGGCGAAGACCTTCGAGCTTATCTCGCGGACGGCATGTGAGGGCGTAGCAGACACGACCATCTCGGCGCCCTTCACCACATCCGCGACGTCGTCGTGCGCGGTCATGGTGTCGGTCAGGGGCGAATTCGGCAGGAACAGGGTGTTCACCTGCTCGCTGTTGATCGACTCGACGACTTCGGGCTCACGCGCCCAGATCCGCACCCGATGTCCGCTCCGCGCCAGGAGATCACCTAGCGTGGTGCCCCAACTTCCGGCTCCTACTACCGCGATCTCCATGCTCTACGTTGCCCTGCTACGGCGTCCGAAGCGGTTCTCTTCACCGGCCAAGAGCCGCTTGATGTTCGATCTATGAGTGACCACGATGAACGCCGCCAACGCTATCCCGACGCCGAGCGTGTACGTCTCTTCCGGAGCAGTGAACCGTACTGCGACGGGAAACGCGATTGCGCCCAGCATCGACGCGAGTGACACGTAACCGGTGGCGAGCAGCACTACGAGCCACACAGCGGCGCTGATCCCAAGTGCTGCGGGAGCCAGGGCCAACACAACCCCGGCAGCGGTCGCGACCCCCTTCCCTCCTTTGAACTTCATGAATACGGGATACACGTGACCGAGTACCGCGGCCACACCGAGCAGTACCGGCACCCACGCTGCTCCGCCGGCGAGCCCGCCGAACACAGAAACCGGCACCACACCCTTGGCAACATCGAACGCACCGACCGGGATGGCGTACTTCCAGCCCAGCGCCCTGTAGAGGTTGGTGGCGCCGAGATTCTTCGAGCCTTGTTGTCGCAGATCTATGCCGGCACCGAATCTAGCGGCCAGGTAGCTGGTCGGGACGGAGCCCAACAGATAGCTCGCCAGTACCCACCAGACGAGTGTCACGAGCGACCCCGCTTCCGGCGGTACTTGAACCGCAACGGGACTCCAGTGAAATCCCATGCCTCTCTGAAACAGCGCTCCACGAAACGGCGGTAGGCCTCGGGAATGTCGTCCGGTCGGTTACAAACGATCGCGAAAGTCGGCGGCTTCGTGCCCACTTGCGACGCGTAGTACAGTTTGACCTCCTTCCCGGACTTCTGAGGCGGTTGATTGCGCGCCACGAGCGCTTCAACCGTCCTGTTGACCTCCGCCGTCGGCACACGCTTCTCACGCGCCTGGGCGACGTCGAGTATGAGGTCCAATATCTTGCGGGCCCGGAACCCGGTCAGGGCGGATACGTAGACGAACGGAAGAGTCTTGAGGAAGGGAGCGCGTTCGAGCACAGCCTTCCTGCCACGCTCGGCCATCGTCGTATCCTTCTCCGGCACCAAGTCCCACTTGTTGACGGCCACTATCAGCCCACTACCGTGCTCCAGGGCTGCCTCAGCGATCTTCACGTCCTGGACGTGCACACCCACGGCGGCGTCCACCACCAGGACTGAAACATCGGCGCGGTCCAGGGCCCGGTCCGTCCGCAGGGCCGAGTAGAATTCGATCTCATCCTCTACTTTCGATCGCTTTCGTAACCCTGCTGTATCAATGAAGTTGAGGCTTCTACCGTGGTACCGCAAGGGGGAGTCGATGGCATCCCGAGTCGTGCCTGCCTCAGGTGCCACGACCGAGCGCTCTTCCCCGAGAAGCCGGTTCATCAGACTCGACTTTCCCACGTTGGGCCGGCCGACAACGGCAACTTCAATGGAATCAGTTCCAGACGGATCGGCTGCCTCAGGCAGCAGCCCGACCAGGCGGTCGAGCAGGTCACCGCTTCCCTTCCCGATGGCAGCGGACACCGGGTGCGGGTCTCCCAGGCCGAGCTCATGGAACGCAAGAAAGCCGACGTCTTCCGCCAGGTCGTCGGCCTTGTTTGCGGCGACCAGGACGCGACCGGCATGCGGCCGCAGAACCTCGGCGACCTCCAGGTCAGCCGGGTGCACGCCCGCCTGAACGTCGACGACCAGCACGATGGCGTCAGACTGATCGATCGCGGCCTCGATCTGCTTTCGAATTGCTCCGCTCAGAACGTCTTCGTGACCGATCCACCCACCCGTGTCCACCAGCCAGAAGTGATGTCCAGCCCAGTCGGCTGGAGCGTAATGGCGGTCGCGCGTCACGCCGGGTCGGTCATCTACAATTGCGCGACGACCACCCACGATTCGATTGAACAACGTTGACTTCCCCACGTTGGGTCTTCCGACGATCGCTACGGTCGGGGGAGTCATCGTCTCACTCCGTTGGTCAATGCGTCGGAGAAGTGGTAAGACAGCACAACCTTCGTCTGTAACTGTCGCTCCAAGTCTTCCAACGTCATGTCGTCGAGAAATACACCGTCGTCGCTAACCGCTTCGGCCGGTATCAGAGCCAGATCCAAGTCTGTTCGAGTGCTCAATGCACGGAGGAAACCGCTTCCCGGTAACAACCCAGCCGAGGTCACGCTTGCGCCGAACAGATCGTTCTCGATCGCGATCAACTCGAACGTTGCCCCGGTAGTGCTCGCGACTTGTTCCAGAACCATCGGCATGAGCTTACGCATTGCCGTACCGGTCACAACACCAACCTTCGACCTCGAAAGATCGGCTCGCAGCTCCTTTGTTTGCTGTTGTAGATAACGAACGCTGCCAACGCCATTCTCCATTTGTTCGAAGCCGTCATAGCGTGCGGCGTCGGGTAGCGACAGGCCCGCGTTTATGTAGAGATCGTCGGATCCGTAGGCCCAGTGAAAGTCTCGCTCTTGTTTTGCTCGTGCAGAATGGAATTCCAGTTGCTCGACGGCAGAACTGCACTCTTCCTTGCTGAGTTCGCGCACGAGTTCGTGTTTGCTGTATTCGGTTAGTCCGACCGGCACCACTGATACCGACAACACCAACTCACCCAAGCCGTACAAGTCTGCCAGACTCGCGCGCAAGATGTCGCCGTCGTTCAACCCTGGTTGCAGGACTATTTGCGTGTGACAGCGAATGCCGTGATCGCCGAACTCGCGAATCTGTTCGACGACATCGGGTGCGAGCGGATTTCGCAGCAGTCGTCGTCTGACGACTGCATCGGTCGCGTGCACGGATACGTACAGCGGTGAAAGCCTGTACTCGATTATCCGATCGATGTCGGCCTGCTTCAGGTTGGTGAGCGTCGCGAAGTTTCCGTAGCGGAACGAAAGCCGGTAGTCGTCGTCGCGGATGTAGAGTGCCTTGCGCATACCGTCGGGATTGCCATCCACGAAACAAAAGTCGCAGCGGTTGGCGCAGCGTCGTATGCGTGGTGGCTCGAGTTGCACACCCAGTGGCATGCCCTCGGGTCGTTCTATGTCGTACTCGACGGACTCGCCTTCAGGAGACCGCGCGAGCAGGACGAACTCATCCTCCGCTGTCAGGAACTCCCAATCCAGGAAGTCGTGCAGCTCGCGTCCGTCTATCGAAAGCAGTTCGGTACCGGGTTCGAACCCCAGCTCGTATCCCAGCGACTGCGGCTGAACCGATTTGACCCGAATCATTCAGTAACGTCCCGGCATCTCGTTGTAACAGGTAAACCAGTTTGTGAAGCGGTTAAAGTTAATTGTGAGGTGGGTTGGTTGTTAGCTAGTGCTGAGCAGGAGACTCCTCTGACAACCGCGGCAGGTGATTCGATGGGGCGGATCCCAATTGCCCGACACCTCTAGTTCTTGCTCCAGACCGCAGTCGGGACAGGTGCCTCGAGCTTCGGTCACAGCCTCTTTCACACGCAGGTTACGGGACAGAAAGTACAACCCGAGCGCAAAGAACCCAGGTACGAGTAGGAAGTGGGCTATGGGAATGAAGACCGCAATCGTCGCGGCTACCCAGAACGCAGCAAGCCGCTGCACCGCCCTACGCACCCTCGTCCTGCGGTCGAACGATACTATTCGTACCGTCGCAGAACTCGCCGCGTCCGCGTATCCGCGTAACATCAGCTCGAGTACACGCTCTTTGCCGTTTCTTGCCATAGGTATGTTAAAATGAGAGACGGTAAGGGACGGCAAGAAACGGGAAGAGACGGTTAGTCGAGAATACGTTACAGGGACGGTGAGTTAGTTGCCGTCCCTGCTTTCGTTTACCGCTACCGTTCCTTACCGCCCCGTGCCGCCTCTTACTGTCCCTTCCCGTCCCTTTTCTACCGTCTCTTCCCGCCCGGCGGGGCCGCGCGGAAGGGGGTAGAGAGCGGGCGACCGGATTCGAACCGGCGACGTCCAGCTTGGGAAGCTGACATTCTACCCCTGAATTACGCCCGCAAGTTGTTAGAGATCAATTAGTTACGATGCTCGGCACCCCCCCCGATTCTCGGATGAAGTACGATGAGATCTACATCGGAATAACCCCAACGCGAATTCTATGCCGTTCCGAAGTCCGTGACAAGAATGCCGCCGATCGGCGCGGAAGATGGCGGATCTGCGCGGATGCTTTCGTACGTTCTTCAGAGCGTTTCCCGCCGAGGCCAAGTCCGGGTTCTCAACCAGGAATGCCGACGAATGGAATCGTAGCCCTTTGCCCACGTCAATCCCCTACCCCCTTTCATCATCCCGCTCCGATACTCGGCTGCTCGCTCTTTTCAACAACTGCGCCAACTTCGGAATGGGAAAGAAGAGGCTGCAGCCGCAACAGTTAAAGGGAACGCATGAGAAATCTCTCTTGCGCGAACACGCTCATCCTTCGTGAACGAGAAAATGTTGCCCAAACCGACCGGCAACCGCTATACTAAAGATGATGCTGGCGGTCGTGCTTTCGTTTTCTACCGCCAGCCGCGAGCCCCTGTGTGTCCGAGGGCGCTCGACCATTCGGTAGCGTGCGGCTAAAAGAAGCTTTCGGCCGTCTTCGGCCTGATCATACGAAGGTTCGTTCAGACTGAGGTTTCCAGCTTCGGGAGGCCAGCATGTCCAAAGGAGACGTCGCTGCATTTCTGCACAGGCTCGCGCTTGACAAGAAACTCAGAGAGGAATTGACCACGGTGGCCGGCACACGAGGCTTCGTGTTCACCTCCGATGAGTTGGCCGAGGCAGATTTCGAAGGCATGTGCGGCCGGATGGTCGAAGCCGCGTCGGAAATGCCGGATGCGCTCGATGATGGTGAGATCGACCCAGGGTTCGGAATCATCGAGGTGCCTGCTTAGACGCAGCTACGACGTACCCAGCAACGTCAACTGTACCTGTATGCATGTCACGGTTGATACAGGGTGCCCCTCATACTGGCCCGGGCTGAATTCGGTATGGGCTATGAGATCTACAGCGGCTTGAGCCAACAGAGCGGTTGCCTGCTGGACAGTTAACGAATCTGCGCCACTCTGCGCACGCGTCTGCGCTGCGTCACTCGACATGGCCTCCGCATGCACCACGCGACCAGTGGTATCAATCACCGCGGCAACATGAACAGCTCCCTCCCACCCTGCACGACGTAACTCGTCGGGATAAGCCAACGACGGTCCTCTGACGCGCTCCAGTCCTCCATGTATACTGTCCTCGTGAAACGGTGTTACCGCTGACAGATCGGGACGCTCTTGCAACCACGATGAGAACTCCACACCGCACACTTTCGGTTCCTGCTGTTGGTAGGAGGCACCAATCAATAGCCAGCCGATTGCTATCGGAATCAAATGTGATAACACTGTCACACCTCCACACGGTATCGCTGCTCCGCACCCCACCGCTTCAGGTGGCTCTTGTGCATCGGCTGTTTCTTCACCGCACCCGGATGACTCGAGTGCCCGCGTAACGGTCCCCAAACCGGGCTCTTTCCTTCGAACGGAGAATGAGAACAACACCCACTATGTTCAGTACTGGCAAGCCGTCGACCAGACGCAGAACGTTCCTCAACATCCCCCTCGCCACACCTGGTCTTCCTCGGCTTCCGTCCCTGACCACCCGCAGTCCCATAGCCCACTTCCCGATCGTCGTGCCGACTAGCCCTTCCAGAAGGGCAAAGTAGAAGAACATGATAGAGAGAAACACCAAGCAGATCGGATCGGTGATCAACAAACCGTTTGTCCAGCGGTGATCGGAAGGAGCCATCAGCCAAACGCCCTTCACCATCCTCGTTATCGGGAAGAACACCGCACAAAAGCACAGACCGTCTATTAACAGGGCCAAGAACCGGTGCCACAGGCCGCCATAGCAGGGGCCGGATTGTCCTGGCAGTTCATTGTCATGAAACAAGGTCGCCTCACCGAGGAGCTGTGACCGGCAGTCTCGTGTGGAGTGCCATCAAACAAGACCAGCGAAGCACTGTCATGAGTCAATCTTCTCAGGTGCACGCAGTGCCACAAATCGGCGTGCTACGTCCAGTTGACGAAGTCGATGTTTTCCAGATCGTCGATCATCAATACCACACTCGACGCACTCGTCCGTACAAACCTGTCGAACGAGCCAGGTACTTCCTCACCCACACCTACACCATACCCGCCATCGAAATCCGCCGCCCAAGCCCGCACCTGTGCCGCATCAGCAGGATCACACACATAGATCAGGCCGTACCAACCGGCTGCTCCAATCACATCTGCCTCAGGTATGTCATCCAGATCGTCACCTGTGGACACGGTGCCATTAGTGGAAACCACGACAATGCCGACTCCCAGTGAACCCGCGTTCAACGCCGCTGCGGGCGGAGGATTCGTCATGCTAACCTGAAACGTGCCAGCACTCCGATCGATAGTCCCCTCCCCAAACACGTAGCTGTAGTCGGGTGATCCAGACGAGACGACCCACACGACAAGTAGTCGCGCGTTCGCAGGAATCTCTGTCTGTGTGTTGTTTTGGATGGTTCCGCCAACCGTGAAGCCTCTGTCAGGATTCGTCGAGTCACTGCAGCCGAGGAGCACGGGAGAGATCACGGCGAGCAGCGAGATGATCGCCTTAGGTCGTGAGACCATCAGTCCCCCCTGTCGATAGCGGTCGTTCGTTTGGCTTCAACACACCTACAGACCAACCCAATCGGCCGCGCCTGGCAGGCTCCCCACGTTGCGGCCAGAGCTGCCAAGGAAATGCGTCGGCTCACTGAAGGTCCTCCCGCCTCTCGATCAGCGGGTTCGCTCGTAGGTTCCAACAAGCTGCGTTTTCGCTAGGATGTGACCCTCCATCGCCTCCTCGAGCTCGGCTTTGGTCGGCTCGCGCAGATCTGGCAGCTCAGCATCGAGCGCATAGAGCTTGTGAAAGTACCGATGACGGCCGACGGGTGGACACGGCCCACCGTAACCAGTACGCCTCCAATCGTTGAGTCCGTATTTCGTTCCTGACAGCAGTTCGGTTCGCTGCACAGCGGGCGGCAAATGGGTGACCGACGGCGGAACGTTGTACAGAATCCAATGTACCCACGTCATCTTGGGGGCCGCCGGATCGGGAGCGTCGGGATCGTCCACGACCAGAGCGAGGCTCTGGATGCCTGCCGGTAGGCCCTCCCACGCCAATGGCGGCGAAAGGTCTTCACCGTCACATGTGTACTGCCGCGGGATCTCTTGGCCGTCGGCAAAGGCTGAAGACGTGAGTTTCAACGTCGTCACCCCAATACCGCCTTCACGTCCTCCAGAGTGAACGGCTTCTTGAGCAGTTGGAGAACGAGGCCCAATTCACGCGCCGCAAGGTCGATGACGTCATCGTAGCCCGACATCATGATTACTCTCACGTAGGAGTGATCCTGCAGCATGTGACGCGTCAGCGTAAGCCCGTCGACGGTGGGCATGACGATATCGACGAATGCCACGTCGATGGTGGCGTCATTGAGGATCGCAAGCGCCTCGAGGCCATCGCTCGCCAACACGACGTCGTGACCTTCTTGTTCGAGGAAGCGCTTGAGGGTGCTTCTTATTGCCTGCTCGTCGTCTACCACGAGGATGGTAGCCATACGTTCATCCTTGTCATGTGGCGAAACTGAGGGCTCCGAGGGGCGGGTACCCTGACTCTAAGATCTGATACCCTGAAGCAACGCGGTAGGTCGATTTGGGGACACTAGGGTGCGGAATTGGGACATTCGGGGTCGATTATGAGGAAGGATCCGGACGCCTCGTCCATCAGCGCCTCACATTGGCTGCCACGATTTCTTGATGGAACGAAAACAGCTCCGGTTCCTCCAGATCGACAGTGACACGGACCCAGTGGACGTCCGGGTTACCGAATGTCTCGACGCGGGTGAAGTTTTCAATGAGGAGGCCGGTCTCGGCCGATCGCAGCGGCTTGTCGACGCGGAAGACGTGGGTATCACCGACGGCAAGTACGACCGGCCGGCCGAATGCGGTCGAGTGCTCGGCGAGCACGGGGTACAACCGCTCCATACCCGTTGTCGGTTCCAAGCACTGGGGGCAGCCCACCAGCACTTCTATCACAAACGGGAGTCCCGACACCTGCCAGGGGTCTACCTGTGTAGCGATCAGGATGCCGCGGGCATTACTGTCGCTGGCAAACTGGAAGGCTCTGCTAATCCAGGCGAGCGCCGCATCCATTCGGCGCTCTGCAGTGGCCTGATCGCTGGGCGGTCGGAACAACCCAACGAGATGGACAGTCGCGAACAACACGTCGCGATGCAGCCACATCGCATTCTCCACGAACTCGCCGAACTCGTCCGACCTACCTTGCGACTCCACCGCCATCGTGCGGCGACCGGTAGTCCGGTTCGGGTCGGGAAAGAAGAGCTGTCGCACAAAGGCCAGCCGCTCGTACACGTCAACGTCTTCCACCGAATCATTGGCGCAGTCGTACCAGTCGTTGTCGCCCGGCGTGAACACGAAGGGCGCGTCGAACCCCTGGTAAAGCGT
>JBDGZZ010000007.1:0-55973 GCA_039588335.1 Gemmatimonadota bacterium
CCAACATCGACGAGTTCTTCATGAAGCGCATTGGAGGTCTCAAGCAACAGGTCGGGGCGGGAGTGCAGAAGCACACGGTGGATGGTCGTACTCCGGAGCAGCAGTTGGAAGAGTGTTATGAACTCGTCAACGAATTGGAGCGCCGGCAGCGGAGAACACTGCATGTCGTTTTGAAGGAGCTCAAACGGCATGGGATCGTCGTATCCACATACGACGGGCTCCGAAGGAAAGACCAGAAGTACCTGCGCGACTACTATTTGGAGAACATCTTTCCGCTCGTCACTCCGCAGGCAACAGATCCGGCGCACCCATTCCCGTTCATTTCGAACCTGGCGCTGAACCTCCTCGTCGGTTTGCGGCATGCAAAGGAAGCGACGCCACTGCTGGCCCGAGTGAAGGTCCCTATCGGGGCAGGTGTGTCCCGTTTCATCAAGCTGGAAGACAAGAATACGTTCGTTACTCTGGAAAGCGTGATGGCTGCCAATCTCGACCTCCTGTTTCCCGGAATGGAGGTCGACAGTTGCGACGAATTCCGGGTAACCCGAAATGCCAATACCATGGTGGACGAGGAAATCGCAGACGATCTGCTTGCCTCGATTGAAATCGGACTTCGAGAGCGCAAGTTTGCACCGGTTGTCCGGCTGGAAGTGGACGAAGGAATTTCTCCGCTACATCGAGGCAGGCTTGCGGCCGAGCTGGAATTGAATGAGCAGTCTGACGTTTTCGAGGTGAGCGGGATGCTTGCATTGCGAGACTTGATGGAGCTGACCTCGATCCGGAACGCTGCTTTACACGATACTCTTCATCATCCGGTCAACCACCCTGCGCTCGAGGACGCTGACAGCATCTTCCACTTGATCCGGGATGCTGGGTCTATTCTGGTGCACCACCCCTACGAGTCATTTTCTACGTCTGTGGAGCGATTCCTCCGAGAGGCGTCCAGGGATCCGAAGGTACTCGCCATCAAGATGGTGTTGTATCGGACATCTGCCGAGTCCAAGGTCATTTCCTATCTCGTGGATGCCGCACTGAATGGCAAGCAGGTGGCCGTTGCTGTCGAACTGAAAGCACGGTTTGATGAAGCAGCCAACATCCGCTGGGCGAATCGGCTAGAGGAAGCTGGTGTGCACGTAACGTATGGAGTCGTTGGACTGAAGACCCATTGCAAAGCGATCCTCGTAGTGCGGAGAGACTACGATGGCCTGCGCCGGTACGCCCATCTTGGCACAGGTAATTACCACGCCGAGACGGCGAGACTGTATTCAGACCTGGGCCTGTTCACCGTGGACGTGGATACGGCTCAGGATCTCACCGAGTTGTTCAACTACCTGACAACCGGATACAAGCCGAAGCGAAACTATAAGAAGCTACTTCCAGCTCCCAAACATCTCAAACAGAGCCTACTCGGTAAGATTGAGAGAGAGATTGAAGGGCACTCGGACAAGACGCCAGGGCTGCTCCAGTTCAAGATGAATGCCCTGGAGGATGCCGATGTGACCAGGGCTTTGTACAAGGCGTCGCAAGCGGGAGTGAAGGTCGATTTACTCGTGCGCGACAGCTGTCGTCTAAGGCCGGGCGTTCCAGGTTTGTCTGACAATGTGAGAGTCGTGAGTGTCGTTGGGCGTTATCTGGAGCACTGTCGGGTATTCTATTTTGGAAATGGTGGTGAACCTGAGTACTACATAGGCTCAGCTGATTGCATGAAACGGAACTTGGAGGTGCGGGTCGAGGTGCTTGTGCCAGTTGAAGATGAGGAACTGAGAGGGCAACTGCGATTCCTGATTGATAGACAGCTGGAGGATCAGTGCGGGGCGTGGGATATGCAACCTGACGGTAGTTATGTCCAGCGAAGGCCGGGCGAGAATGAGGATGCTGTCCACTCGCAGGAAGCTCTGGCTGAGTGGTCGAGCAAGCGGTACAAGCAAGCGACGCGGCTCAGGCGCAGAAAGCCCAGAGGGATCAATCGCTTGCGCAACGCCAGATAAACGATCTGGAGAAGCGAATAATGGACCTAGTCGTCATTAGACATGCCATTGCCGAAACCAGGGAGGCGTTTGCCGAAACTGGTGAGGATGATTCGCTCCGGCCGCTGATCCCGAAAGGCGTCAAGCGAATGCAACGAGCCGTTCGAGGGCTGAGAGTTCTGATTCCACACATCGACGTGGTGGCGACGAGCCCGTACGTTCGGGCAGCACAGACCGCTGACATCGTCGCCGAAGGCTACCCCAACCTGACTCCGATCGTGCTCGATGGTCTGGTTCCGGGTGGAGAGCGGCGGAGTGTTCTCTCTTGGCTCCAGATGCAGAGGGAGGATGCAACCATCGCCATCGTAGGTCACGAGCCCAGTTTGGGTAGCATGGTGAGTTGGTTTTTGGCCTCGCGGGATAGTCACTTTCTGGAACTCAAGAAGGGTGGTGTGTGTCGCCTTGCGTGGCCCACTCACGTTACGGCCGGTGATGCACACCTGCTCTGGATGCTAGAGGCGGGGCAGCTGAGGAGAATCGGCAAGGGGAAAGGAATCAACGTCAGCAGGGGGTTGGATCCATGAACGCAGGCACGCGTCTTTGGTCGTCGCCCTTCGTCCGCCTGACTCTCTACTATGTGTTGGTCGGGGCCGCAGTGTATGGTCTCTTGCTCTTGGTTCCACAGCTAGTCTCAGCGTTCTCAGGCGAACGGCTGAGCGAGCTTGCACAGACAGATTTTTACGGTGGCCCGGTCGGGGTGAATGACGCACCGGAAGGGGATGCTGTAGGGCTCGCAATCACGACTCTAGTTTCGATTGTCGGCTGCCTGATTCTGCTCATCCCCGTCGTTTGGGTGTACATGGTGACGAAGCAACAGGAAGGCTATGACGAATCGGTCGTGCACACCGTGGCGATACTGCCCATTCCAGTAACGGCTCTCGTGCTCGTCGTCCAGAACAGTATCGCCTTGGCCTTCAGCTTGGCTGGAATCGTCGCGGCAGTGCGATTCCGCAACACGCTGAAAGACACCAAGGACGCAGTCTACATATTCCTCGCGATTGGCACCGCCCTTGCCGCCGGCGTTCAGGCATTGGGTATCGCAGCTGTATCAACTGCGGCGTTCAACTATCTGGTACTCATCATGTGGTATCTGAAGGTCGGAAACATATATGCCGACCAGTTGAAATTCACGCCCAAGATGCGACTTGGGGACGTTCTGGCAGGAGGCGGTACTCCCGGAGCTGGCACTGGACAGCTAACCATAGGCGACCCTAGCGTATTGGCTGCTCTGACGCCGGACAGTCTGTCGGAGATCGCGGAGAAGAAGGCACGGCTGCGCGAGCACATCGAAACGGCAGGAAAGGGTGCCAGGAAGTACAACGGACTGCTGGTGGTGCTTGCGAGCGGCACCGAGCAGACACTTGACGCTCTAGATGAAGTACTCAAGGAAAACACTGAGAAGTTCAAGCTCGCCGAGATATCCGCGACGGTGGACGGGAATTCGACGCTGGAGTACTTGATAGGCCTTCCGAAGGACCTCTCTGGAAAGGAGTTCATCGCGGTCATCCGGTCAAAGGCAGGCATGTACATCACTGCCGCTGAGTTTCGGAATCTCACTCTGCGGAAGTCCAAGGAGGATCGGACACCCTACTGGACGCTGCCCAATGAGTGACTCGCCGACGGACAACTCACCAAACTCTACTAGCCTGCGATCCGGGGTCGGCAGCAAACGTTTCCAGCCGTACCTGACGGTCGGATGCCTGCTCGTCTTGGCGATGACGGCCGAGGTTGCCGCACAGGACGGGTCGGTGGATCTGGCGAGCTATTCGTTTCAAGAAAGCTCTGCAGTCCAGTGGAAGTTGCCAGGACGCCTGCGTGAGATTTCCGGGTTGGCGACCACATCCGACGATCGCCTCTTCGGGCACGACGACGAAAAAGCCATCATCTATGAAATGGACTACGACGCCGGCAAGTTGGTCAAGGCGTTTTCATTGGGAGACAAGCCGGCTCAGGCGGACTTCGAGGGCATTGCGATCGTCGGCGATCGGTTCTACCTGGTCACTAGTTGGGGACGGTTGTATGAGGTTTTTGAAGGTGATGATGACGAGCGCATGCTGTACAACACCTATGATACCGGTGCTGGGCGGAAGTGCGAAATTGAAGGGCTGGCGTACGAACCGACCGATCATACGCTATTGCTGTTGTGCAAGAACCCGCGGGTGGATGAATTGCAGGATCGGGTCGCGATCTTCAAATGGTCACTGGAGGATCGCGGTGTAGTGGAAGATCCATCCATCGAGATCGGGCTCGAATCATTCACTGATGTCACCGGGAAGGACTTTCAGCCTTCAGCGATAGACCGAAACCCGGCGACTGGAACGTATTTCGTGGTTGCTGCCGGGCAGGAGGCGATCGCGGAGATCACGCCTCAAGGCGAGGTACTCTCTGTACGCAAATTCCCCAAAGGGTCCCACAAGCAGGCCGAAGGAGTGGCATTCCTGTCAGACAACAGGCTGATCGTGGCTGATGAAGGTGGAGGTGGGCGGGCGCGCCTCACCGCATACCCGCGCCCGCGCTGAAGCCTCTAGATCAGAACATGAAGCCGGCTCTGATGTACAAGCCGGTCAGGTCGTCGCCTTTGGCAATGGCTACGCTGAGAGTCTGAAGCCGGTCGATGATGGATATCCAGAAACCGCCGCCGTACCCCACGTGCCAGTCGTCGGCGTCATCTGGGTCGTTTTCGTAATAGACTCGCCCCACGTCCGTCAAACCGAACAACCCGAATGTACCCGGAACTAAAACCTTGAACGGTGCTACGGAGAATCGGAGTTCCGCGTTGCCATAGACGGCCGCATTGCCCGCGTAGCGGTGTGAACGGTACCCGCGCAGATTCCCACCACCGCCTAGATAGGCTGCTTCCTGGTATGGTGGACTCCCCCACACCTTTTTGCCCCCGACCCGTAAGGCCAGGGTTGGATCGGTGGGGATGTGGGGTGTCAGATATACCGATAGAGCACCGTTGACCTGGCCAAATGTGGAGGCCACGTCCCACACTTCCGGGAACAATGCCGCTCCAGCCTTGATGAGTAGGCCTGCTTTTGGGTTGCCCGAGTTGTCGCGCGTGTCCAATTCGAGTCCAATACGTGCTCCCAACTCACCGAACGCTCCGGTTCCGTAGAGTGGTGGGTCGAACGCGCCGATGAAGTTGTCAGCGTTGTCGTCCAGTGGAGTGTCCCAGTACTTGAGCAACAGACTCAGGTCTACCGTCAGCTCCTCTCTCAGCGGCTCGGTTCCACTTCCAGTTTGTTCACCCCTGTTTCGTCCGGTCCGAAACGCGATACTGGGGGCAATTACCGCGGTACGTTGTTGCACCCTGTAAAAATCGGTCGACCCGGGGATCTCCGTCGCGTTACCGAATCCGTTGAACCGGAGAAAGAGTAGACCTGTGTAGGCGAGGCGAGTCTCCACGTCCAACTTCGGCCACACGTGACGGAAAGACCCTTCGTATCCCAACATCGGTTCGGGGCCGTTGGTTACGAGGCCTGCCATGATCCGATGACGTGTCTTGTAGGGATCCTTGCGAAAGCCGTACCGTTCGAAGTTGACTTCAGCTGCCAGGAATACACCTGGGTCAGGTGCGTAGGCCAAACGGGGAGCGGTGAGCCTGCGTCCACCCCAATCGAGCGCGAACCTGTGAGCCAGGTCTTTCGCGGGAGGCCGCGCGTAGGCGCGTTGATTCACGTTCGCACCCGTTCCTGCCTCAAACTCGTTGTCTCCTCTGAAGTCGTAGAAACGTGTCTTCCCCGAACCTGTTCGGGACGAATTGAGGAATCGATCATCGCCTGCGCCGCCGTCGATCCTTAGGCGAATGCGGCCGCTTGCGCCCAGCACCTCGATCTGGTCGTCGCCCCCCCGCATAAAGAGTCGCACCTCCTTGGTGTGGTCCGGGTCAAACGTGCGACTGAAGTAAGGGGCGGCTCGGCCTCCCCCAGCACCGTCAAGTAGCCCTATCCTGACCTCGAGTTCCCCACTCTCGGAGTGTTCCAGCTCCGCATACTCGGCTTCATCGGTCGCTTTGATGTCGGGCCATCGGGTGATCAATCTGTAGTACTCCGCAGCAGCTTCGTCGAGTTGATCTCTCCGGTCCTTGAGCGCGCCCACCAGGAACTCTCCGACAATGTCGTAATGGGGAGGTGGAAGGTTCCCTACGGCGTCCTCGATTACTTCCTCGGTCAGTTCTCGTTGTATGACCTGCGCCACCGAGTCCCAAACCGGCTGCTCTAACTCGACAAGCAACTCGCGGTCGATTTCCCAACCGTTGAACGTGAGTCCGGTTATGCTTGGGTAGTCCGATTCGAACTTGATCTGTTGTGGACGCGAGCGCCGTGTTATCCACATCACGAGACCGTCGTAGCTCACGAACGCTTGGTCACGGTCCTCTGGAATTGGAACCCATGTGCGGCACTCACCTCTGGGGAAACTCGCCCAGCGCCACTGGTCGGCGTGCCGATCTCGATCTCCGATCAACATGTCCAAAAAGCGTGCTTTGAGATACGTGCGCGAATCAACCCGGTCGCACGGGCTGTTCTCCAGGGCCTCCAGAAACGCATCGGTGCCACTGATACGGCGCGATCCCGCAAACCCAGGTGTGTCATCGGCGCCCTCGTCGGGATGCAGGACCAGCATTCCCAACAGGCCGGCATAGTCACTCCGGAATTCACCCAACCTTGGATCATCGGGTATCACGACCAACTGATGCTTGGCGTGTAGTACTCCGGTTGTTTCGAGAAGCGGGTCAACCACCAATGCACCGGTTGGCAGTAGTGCGCTGATCTGGTCCTGCACGATGCTCTCGATAAACGTTCCCTTGAGCTGGGGCAACAGCCGCCTCGTGGGATCCTTGTCGACGGACCGGACGACATAACGGCGACCATCACTTCCGTTGAAATGGAGTGAAATCGACTGGCCGAATCCCCCGGTGCGGCTTGGTGTCAAACCGCCTCCAACGCTGTCCATGTTCAGGACAGGTACCTGTATCGGGGTAGCCCACAGGCTGCGGTAGTCGCTACCGTAGAGCCAACGCTTGAGCCCACCCACGGTGTACCGTGCGCCGGGTGCCATCGTGTTAGCTTGAGCTCCCTGAGGTGGCGGCGACGTCGCGATTTGGGCCCGGGCGATGGTGGGCGTGACCGTCAGCATGATGGCAACAGCCACGCCAGGACACGTTCTCACAGGCAAACAACGGGGATTTCGGTTCATTGCCAGTACTCCATGTGCCCGTCGGGCGATGTTGGCGGTCTGGTTGCGAGCCAAGTGATGAGGTGTTAAGCATACGGTCCGAGTACCGTTAGGGGAACATCTGCTTGTTCGGGCGTTCGTGGGTTGAGGACGCCCCGTGTTGTCTGAGGATTGACATGGCTCAATGAAAAGCACACGCAGGCAACTACTACAACCAGTCGAGTTGGTGTGCAGCCAGCATGCTGCCGCCCTGCTGAGTACTGCCGCCAGTGAGTGCGGTCGTCTAGGGAGAGATGATGACCCAGAGGCGTTGCACGATTTCCGGGTAAGCGTTAGACGACTGAGGACCTACCTCGAGGCGTACAGCCGTTACACGCCTAAGGGCGCGGGCAAGAAGATGCGCAAGCGCCTGGCCAGAGTCATGTCGGCCACCAACAAGGGGCGCGACAACCAAGTGCAGTCTGAGTGGCTGTCGCTGCAACTGGACCGCAGCAAGCTGCCCAAGCTCACTCGCCACGGCTACACGGTCGCTCTGGAGGGACTCAAGAATTCGCGGCCAGAGTCGGCACCTGATGCTCTGTCAGGCGTCGTCCGTGAGTTCACTGGGTTGGAGGACAAGCTCAAGGCGAGGCTCGTCGATCCGCCTCTGTCGATACGGTTGAACGAGGAGGGTGAGAGTATCAGCTATGCTGTTGTCACCGGAGAGATGGTGCGGAAGCTAGCTGCCATTTTGCGAAAGAGGCTGGCAGCGATCGAATCGCTCGACCAGAGGAAGAGGGTGCATCGCGCCCGCCTCGCGGCAAAACGGCTGCGCTATGTGTTGGAACCGGTCCGGGCAGTGGTGATTGGGGGGCGTACCGCGGTTAGGCAACTCAAGGAAGTGCAAGATCACTTGGGTGATCTGCGTGACCTGCAGATGATGGAGTCTCGCGTTCGTTCCATCTTGAAACAACAAACTTCCGATTGGTCTCGCGAATTGGCCGACTCGGCTCTACGGGAGACAACGCTGTCCGCGGTTAAGAAAAAAGGTGTACAGACGGAGGAGTGTCGCGCTCTGGCGGCTGCAGTTCACGGGCTGAGAAGAGCTGAGACGCGGGTTTATGACAGGTTGCAGAGACGGTGGTTGAAAGGCAACGCTGAGCCGTTTCTACAGTTGGTCGACAAGATTACACTGCAACTCCTGCCTACTGAGGAGTTGGCACGTCCGCCGGAGGAGAGATCGAAGACACCGGTGTCGACAACTCCGTAGTATCTTTAGGGCCATCATTCAACCCCTTTCAGAGATGATTATCAGACGGTTTCTCCTGGGTGTAGCTGTACAGCTACTCGCGATGCCGCTGGTCGCGCAGGTACCTCGCTTGACGGTCGAAACGATCTTCGGCTCCAGCGAGTTTGCCGGCAGTCTGGCCCCGGTACGTTGGTCAAACGATCCCCGATACTTCACGACTTTGGAACGGAACGGTGAAGGCACGGATCTGTTCCGAGTCGACGCACGGTCAGGTGATCGGGAATTACTGGTGCGGGGATCTGATCTGATTCCGCCCGCAGGCGGTGAGGCCATCCAGATCGAGTCCTATCAGTTCTCGGGTGACGGCTCCAAGCTGTTGATCTTCACGAACTCCGTGCGAGTGTGGCGCCAGAACACGAAGGGTGTTTTCTACGTCTGGGACCTCAACCGGCGCCGTCTGAGTCCGGTCAGTGTCAATGCCGGATTACAACAGTTTGCCAAGTTTTCTCCTGATGGTCGCTCAGTGGGATTCGTGAGAGATCACAACATCTTCGTGACCGATATTCGATCCGGTCGTGAGATACAGCTGACCTTCGACGGCGATGACAATGTCATCAACGGTACCACCGACTGGGTTTACGAAGAGGAACTGGGGCTGCGTGACGCCTTTCGGTTCAGCCCTGACAGCAGGCGCATCGCTTTTTGGAGATTGGATCAGACGGTCATCGAACCGTTCTACATGATCGACAACCTCGAGCTGTACCCTGTGCTGCTACCCGTACGATATCCCAAGGCTGGAGCACAGAATTCGGACGTTCGGATAGGTGTGGTGGAGGTCTCTTCTGGGGAGACGACGTGGGTCGACCTCGGGACTGAAAAAGATATCTATGTGGCTCAGATGGGTTTTGCCGGATCATCGAATGAAGTTTGGCTGACCCGTCTCAATCGCCACCAGAACCGGCTCGACTTGATGCTGGCTGACGTTCGCAGCGGAGCGTCCCGGGTGATCATGACCGATAGCGATGCGGCCTGGGTTGATGCAAACGCGCCGATTTGGATTGATGACGGACGGCGCTTCTTGTTCGAGAGTGAGAGGGACGGGTACAACCAGTTGCTTCTCTTCAACAGCGACGGATCGTTGCAGAACAAGGTCACGGTGGGAGAATGGGACGTGTCGTCGGTATACGGAGTAGACGAGAGGGAAGATATCGTGTATTTCGGAGGTGCGGGCGAAGGTCCGCTGAAGAACCCTCTGTTCCGCATTGGACTGGATGGTGATGAGTTCGCCCGAATCTCAACCGCCAGCGGCAGCCACGCTATTCAATTCAATGCTGACTTTTCCCTCTATGTCGACACCTACTCTACCGCAGGAGTGCCACCCACCAGTACCCTGCACAGCGCGAACGGCCAAGTGCTCCGCACCCTGTCGGACAACATGGACTTGATGGCCAAGGTCCAGGCTCTCAATCTCGCCGTACCTGAGTTCATCAAGATACCGGTTGAAGGTGGTGTTGACCTGAATGGATACATCATCCGACCGCCTGATTTCGACATCAGCAAGCGATATCCTCTGCTCATGTATGTGTACGGCGGTCCCGGGTCGCAGACCGTGCGAGACTCGTGGGGCGGAACTCGATATTTGTGGCACCAATTGCTTGCACAGGAGGGCTACCTGGTAGCCAGCGTTGACAACAGGGGGACCGGGTCGAGGGGGAGAGACTTCAAAAAGATCACATATCAGAACCTCGGCAGATATGAAGCTGCCGACCAGATAGCTGCAGCCCGCTATTTCGGATTGCAGCCTTTCGTAGATGAAGAACGCATCGGCATTTGGGGTTGGAGTTACGGCGGCTATATGTCGCTAATGTCGACGTTTACTGGACAGGGGATCTTCAAGGCGGCCCTCTCGGTTGCGCCAGTAACCGACTGGCGCCTATACGACACTATCTACACCGAGAGGTTTATGCGAACGCCCCGGGAGAATGGTGCCGGCTACGATTATGGGGCACCGCTCAATCATGTCGAGAAGCTTCAGACCAATCTTCTCGTGGTGCACGGCACCGGTGACGACAACGTGCACGTCCAGAACACTATTCAATTGGCACAGCGGTTGGAGGATGCAGGGAAACAGTTCGACATGCGTCTCTATCCCAACAAGACCCATTCAATTGCCGGATCAGAAACGCGTGTGAATCTGTACACGCTGTTTACTGAGTGGTTGAGGAAGAATCTGTAGACGGGCATACGTAAGGTGGGCCAACTGGCCCACCTTATCGTTCTTCGCTAGTCCATGAGGTACTTCTTAATGGCGGGTGTCAGGACGTCCAGAGCCCGTTTGAACTCGCCAGTTTCATTCCCGTAGCCGAACCGAATCGATCTCTCAAATCCAAAATGCTCGGCAGGTTCCAACAGAACGTCGTACTCATCTCGTACTCTGTCCGCTAGATCGAGTGATGCAATGGACTGTCCGTAGCGCACGAGCGAGATAGCCCCGCAATCCGGCTGCCACCACTCGACGGCACCCCCGAACCCCCTCAGCCAGTCTTCGAGGATCGGGTAATTCTCATTGAGGATCGAACGCGTTCGGGCCAGTATCTCGTCGCGAACACGGAGCGCCCTGGTAGCAAGAAAGTCACTCGCTGCCGCTGGTCCGATGACGGTGTAGTCATGTCGCGACCAAAACGACTCCTTGAACTCCGTTGGGAATACCAGCCATCCGATTCTCAATCCGGGCAGACCGTATGCCTTGGAGAGGCCGTTCACCGCTACAGTACGCTCGTACTTTCCCCAAAAGGTTTCTGTCGTCCGACCGCTCAACTCGGCACCGAGGTAGACTTCGTCCGCTAATAACCATGCACCCGCCTCCTCGGTTCGGGCCAGGATGTGGCTACGGGCCTGCTCGGTCAGGACGTGGCCGGTCGGGTTGTTCGGGTTTGTCACGACCACCAGCTTGGTTCCCGGTGCGATGGCTCTGGCAATGTCATCAGGTTCCGGGTCCCACCCTAGTTCAGGCTTCAAGTCGAAAGTCGTGACCTCGGCTCCAAAATTCTGCGCCAACCCCCAAGTCTGACGATACAGTGGCGACAGGACAGCAACGCGATCACCCGGCTCGATCAGCGTCCAACAGGTGACGAAATTCGCCTCACTGCTGCCCACGGTGACGATGACGCTGTCTTCAGACGCACCAGGATACAGAGCTGCGATCTCGCATCGCAGAGGGTCAGTCCCGTCAGCCTGGCTGTAGCCCAGACGGATTGAACCAAGCTCTGTCGAATCGACGTTGGCAATTGCCAGCAGTTCCTCGATAGAGAGCGGATGTACGCCGCTTTCGGAGAGGTTAAAACGTACCCGGTGCTCCCACGCACTCTGCCAACGCTCCAGCTCAAACTGGACGAATTCCACTGTTGCTCCTTGATGGGCTCGTGGTCTGAAACTACATCGAGCGGGCTGTGTTGGTTATGGGAAGCGGGGAGGGGGCGAAAGGTAGTATGGGCACACCGCCCGTCCACCATTCGGGGCGGACGGGCGGTTCCAGTACCTGTGATGTCGGAGCGGCTACGGTCCCTGCAGTATTCTCACGCTGCCCGATCCCGTGTCGATCAATAGAGTCCCGCTGCCGTCTCCAATGGTCCCGTTCACGTGATCCCGTTGCCAACGGCGCATGGTGATGGGCATTTCCAGCTCGATGCCGCCGCTCCCCGTGTCGATCTCAACCCGTGCTCCGTAGGACTCGGGCACTGTGAGGGTTACTCCGCCCGATCCCGTGTCGATTTCGATGTGCTGTGGCTCGTTGGTGACTGACAGCTCTACCGAACCGCTTCCGGTGTCGAGGCGGATGTCCGAGGCGCTGACCTGCCTGGCCCTGATGCGTCCCGACCCGGTATCGATGTTGAGTTCCGTAGTCGTGACATCTGATGCTGTTACGGAGCCGGAACCCGTGTCAATCATCAGGGAACTGCCCGATATGTTGCTGACCTCGACCGACCCAGACCCGGTATCGAGGTTGACCTCGCCCTCGGCGTCCCTGACGTCCACTTGACCGGAACCCACATCCACCATGAGGGCACCCTGCACGCCACTTGCACTGACGGGGGCACTGTGGGTGTCCACGCGAATCGTGCCATTGACGTTGGTCACGAACGCTTCTCCAGCGCCGAGGTAGACACTGATCCCTTGACCCTGGGGCACCGAGATCGTCAAGTCGGCATAGGCTTCGAGGCCACTGCCACTTCCGGAGATCCTCACCCGGTCACCACTGCGTCTCCAGCCGCTGTCCCATTCAGAATCGCTGAACGTCCCATTGTCACGCACTCGAATCTCCGTGCGGGATCCGCGGCTCATCTCAGGGTAGACGATGCGGTCGTCCGGGTAGATGACACGGAGTGTTTGCCGGTCGCCGATCTCGCCGGTCTCGACCGCGAGTTGGTCGGCATCGGAGCCTCCTCGCGTGAGCTCCACGACCACTGCGGATCCTGATCCGGAGCGGACCTCGATCTGGCCCGCAAGATTGTAGATGGCGACATCCTGGCCCGAGATCTCGTACCGCTGCGCCTGGGCGTTGGGTGCCGCGACTGTGGTTAGCGCGAAGCCGAGTGCGAGGCCCAAAGGCAGCGCGCCACGGCCAGCGCATTGCTTCTGATTGGTCATGAACCTTCTCCTGGAGGCTTTCTAGACATAGTTGGCTCGTTCCACCTGTTAGATACCGAAACGGGGCCTGACGTTGAAACGGGAGGCTAATTGAGACTACGAGGCGGCTGGCGTTGCCGTTTCGACCGACTCGCCTGAGCACACGATTTGTCTACTGGTGTCTGTGGAGGTCCTCTATGTCCGAGGGCTCGTTCAGCCAGTAGTCGGGCTGGTGGGGCTCCAGATCCGACTGGCTGAAAGGTCCCCAAAGGACTGCCGCGGTGAAGACTCCGGCGGCGCGTCCGGCAGCCATGTCGTGAGGCGAATCGCCGATGAATACGGCACGATCGGCGGTGACCTCCAGCAACTCCAGCGCTCGCTGGACCGGCTCAGGGTGCGGCTTGTGCCTGGACACATCATCCGCGGCCACTCGCACCTCGAACAAATCGTCGAGGCCGCAAATGAACAGGCCTCTTTCCAGGCCCTTGCGTGCCTTGCTGGTGACTATCCCAAGCCCGGCACCAGCAGCCTTAAGTCCAGAAATTACGGTGTGGATGCCCGGAAACGGGCGCACCAACGAGTCATGGTGGGCCAGGTTGTAGTCTCGGTAGGTGTCCACCATGGCTTCGATCTCGTCCGGGTCCGGCGTGACTTCTCGGAGCTGTTCTCTGAGAGGCTTACCGATCCCTTTCAGCCAGAATTCGTCAGGAGGTGCAGTGCGGTGGTGCCTCTCTAGGGTGTGTCGATATGACTCCAGGATGAGGTGAACGGAGTCAATCAGGGTTCCGTCGAGGTCAAACAGGTACGCGTCTATAGTAGGCATTATATGGACAATAACAGGGGGAAAAGGGGGAGGCGCCGGTCCCCGGGCGTGCTCGCCTGGCAGTTTATCCTGTTATACTTTTTCTGATCCGCTCGGATCCTTCCCATCCGGGCAATTGAGAGACTTGTCGATGCTGCGCTATGCTCTCCCGATTCTGAGTGCCGTAGTCCTGTACCCGGCGTTTGTCTGGGGGCAGCAGCCGATGGACACGCCTCCAGATTCGGCGGAGACGATTGATCCGTCGGATGTGCGGATTCCCACTGAAGTCCGGGCAACGCGAGTGAATGGTGAGACGCCTGTGATTGACGGCAGGCTGGACGACGGTGCATGGGACTATGCCCCGGTGCTCACTCAGTTCACCCAGCGGGATCCTGTCGAGGGCGCGGTGGCGAGCGAGTCCACTGCTGTGCGTTTCTTGTACAACAATCGATCGCTCTATGTGGGTGTCCGCGCCTACGATTCCAAGCCAGAGCGGGTGTACGGTCGGTTGGTGCGCAGAGACCAGCGGACGGCAGCCGACGGCATAACCGTCTTCATTGACTCCTACCATGACCGGAGTACCGCGTTTGAGATCGCCATCAACCCATCTGGGGCTCGGCGCGACGTATTCATCTACAACGACGGGCGTGGGCGGGACGACTCCTGGGATCCGGTATACGACTGGGCCACGAAGAAGGACTCACTCGGCTGGACACTGGAGCTCCGGATTCCGTTCTCTCAACTTCGCTTCCCCCCGAGCGACTCGCTGATCTTCGGAGTTCGAGTGCGCCGGTTCATCTACCGGCTCAACGAGGACGTGAACTGGCCCTTCGTCCCGCGCGATCAGTCGGGCGAAGTGTCGCATTACGCTCAACTCGTGGGACTGGACGGTCTTCCGCCCCCCAAGCGTATGGAATTCCTGCCGTATACAGCCGCAACGGCAAAGTTCCAACTGGATGACCCGGAAGATCCGTTCACCAACGGGCGTGAAGCCAAGGGCAGGTTCGGAGCCGACTTCAAGATCGGGTTGACTAGTGGACTCACGCTCGATGCCACTGTCAACCCGGATTTCGGACAGGTGGAGGCGGACGCGGCACAGGTCAACCTCTCTGCCTTCGAGACGTTCTTTCCAGAGAAGAGGCCTTTCTTCGTGGAGGGCACAAATCTTTTTCAGTTTGGCTTTACCCCTCCCGAAGCCGGTAGATTCGGGTTTGCACGAGGTGGTGGGGAGGGATTGGTGTACACCCGACGCATCGGGCGTACACCGCAGGTGCCGCCCGATGCGGCTGGTGGCTTCGCCAACCCGATCGATCAGACCACGATACTCGGTGCAGCCAAACTCAGCGGCCAGGCGAGTGGTGGTTGGGCTCTCGGTCTCATGCAGGCGGTAACGGCCAAAGAACAAGCTCAAATCATAGACGACACCGGCGTCCGTGGGGTTTCCCCTGCCGAGCCGCTCACGAGTTACACGGTTGGCCGGATCCTGCGAACGACCAACCGGGGGCGAGTGATGTACGGTGTCCTCGGTACGGCCACCATCCGCCGGCTGGACGAGCCGGTGTTTGACCGCTTGCACGAGCAGGCCGTATCGGGGGGGGCAAATCTGAGTGTGAGGTTTGGTGGGGACGCCTACGAAATGGCCGTGGCTGCAATGGGGTCACGAGTAGCCGGATCCCAGCTGGCAATCAGTCGTACGCAGTTGAGCTCAGCTCGTTATTTTCAGCGGCCCGACAACGACTACATGGATTACGATTCGACTCGGACGCACTTAAGTGGCTACGCTGGCTACTTCAAGCTAGCCAAGGTAACGGGTTTCATGACCTGGTCTGCCAGGCTGACGAGTCGGAGCCCCGGATTCGAGACGAACGACGTCGGCTTCTTGCGTTTTTCGGATTATCACAATGCACGGGGTGAATTGAACTTCCGTTGGCTCAAGCCGGGTAAGGTGTTCCGGCGTTTCGAGTGGCGGTTCTCCGGACAGGCCGCGGTCACCTATGGTTTTGAGCGTACGCACACGCTGGCCGACACGCGGATCGACGGGGACTTGCGCAACTATTGGAATATGAACGTAACGGTCCAGCGGCAGTTCTCAGGTCTGTCAGACAGGTTGCTCCGCGGAGGTCCGGCATTTGAGGAACCCAACAGCTGGCAGGTCTCATGGCGGGGTCGCACCGATTGGCGCAAGCCGGTGTGGTTAGACGCGAACGTCACGTACAACAAGGAGCTAGTAAGCAATTCCGATACGTGGCGCGGTGGTGCTGGCATCAGCCTTAGACCTCCAGGCTCCTTCTCGATCAGCCTGCGGGCCCAGGCCAGCCGAGGCATTGCGGATCGGCAGTACGTTGCGGCGCGCACTGTCGGGGATTCCACGTACTACCTGTTCGGTCGGATAGAACGCAAGGAGGTCTCTGCCACGCTGCGCGCTGACTTCGCGCTGACACCGCGACTTTCTCTGGAGATCTACGCCCAGCCGTTTGCCTCGTCGGGGGCATACCCGGCGTACAAGATGGTCGACGACCCCAAGGCCGCTGACTACGGTGACCGCTTCGATCCGCTGGGCTCCGATCGTTTGGCGGAGAACGCCGAATCCGACGGGGTGTTCGATGTCGATGTCGACCGTAACGGTGAGACCGATTTCTCCTTTTTCAATCCCAAGTTCCGGGTCATATCTTTGCGCACTAACACCGTGCTGCGGTGGGAGTTCAAGCCGGGCTCCACCCTGTTCCTCGTGTGGCAGATCGATGGTAGCAAGAGGGACGACGTGGTGGCGCTCAATGTGTGGGATGTGTTCAGTGATTCCTTTACGATCGATCGGGTGCAGGTCTTGGCGGTCAAGATCGCGTACTGGCTGGGAACCTAGGAGGAGGGGAAGAGGGGAAGGTAATTGAGGAGTGTCTTCCTGCCTGTTCGGCATTTCCTGATAGATCTCATTTCTAACCTGGCGGACTTGTGATGAAACAATGGGCCTTCTCGAGCCTTCTATGCGCCATGACGATCGGTGCTCCACTTGCACTCGCGGCACAGGGCGAACACTACGACATCCTGATAGTGGGTGGTCAGGTTGTGGATGGGTCAGGTAATCCATGGATGTATGCCGACATCGGTATTAGGGGTGGCGCAATCGTGGCTGTGGGTTCACTCGACGGGGCTTCGGCCGACCGGACGATTGACGCACGAGGAAAGACGGTGGTTCCGGGCTTCATCGACATCCATTCGCATGCCGCCGGCCCCATCTACGGTCCCCGCGGACTGCGCAGTTCGGATGCGCGCCGCCGTGCTGCGCCGAATCTGGTGGCTCAGGGCATCACCACTCTCGTAGGCAACCAGGACGGTCGCTCGGTACCGTCGATTGCGGAGCAACGAGAGACACTGGAAGAGCTCACGTTTGGGCCCAACACTATCCTGTTGGTGGGGCACGGGACGGTTCGTCGAGAGGTAATGGGAAACGATTACCAACGACCCGCAACGGACGAGGAAGTGCAGCAGATGCGGGCTCTGGTGCGACGGGGAATGAACGACGGAGCTTACGGCATATCGGCGGGGTTGGAGTACGTGCCAGGCCGTTGGAGCACTACGGACGAGGTGGTGGCGCTGGTTGAGGAGATCGTTCCCTACGGCGGTGTCTATATCTCTCACGAACGGAGTGAGGGAGCCGATCCGATGTGGTACTGGCCAAGTGAGTACCCGCAGAGACCACCATCACTGCTCGACGCCATACGTGAGACGATAGAGATCGGGGAACGCACCGGCGCGACTGTCGTAGCCAGCCATATCAAGGCAAAAGGGGCGAACTATTGGGGTGCTTCGCATGCGGCGATTCGCTTGATATCTGAAGCTCGGGCACGAGGCGTGTCCATCTTTGCGGATCAGTATCCGTACAATACGACAGGAAGTGACGGGAGCACGGTGCTGATACCCACCTGGGTATTTGCCAGGAATGGCCAGGGGGGGCAGCAGGGGCAGGCTCGTGACTACTCGGCGGCTCTCAGTGTGGTGCTTGCCGATGATTCGCTGAGTGCACTACTCCGAACTGACATAGCGCATGAGATCGCGCGCCGGGGCGGTGCGACGCAGGTCCTGGTCATGGATTTTCCTGACTCGGCATACGTGGGGAAGAGCATCGGCGAACTCGCGACGCAGCAGGGAGTCTCAGCGGTAGAGATGGCAATAACGCTACAAATGGAAGGCTTCAAGAACCGCCGAGGTGGAGCAAGGGTCCGCGGCTTTTCACTGTCGGAGTTCGACATCGAGCCCTATGCGATGCAGCCATGGACCGCCACCGCGACAGACGGCTGGATAACGCTTCCGGAGGACGGTCCAACGCACACTCGGGTATACGGAACATACCCGCGGAAGATCAAACGTTATGCTATGGAGCGTGAACTGCTGTCAGTGAGTGATGTGGTGCGGTCTTCTACATCATTGCCTGCGCAGATCATGGGGCTCGACGACAGGGGAATGATCAAAAAAGGATACGTGGCCGACTTGGTGGTTCTCGATCTCAACACACTGGAAGACAACTCAACCTTTTTCGAGCCGCATCAATATCCCAGCGGTGTGGATTACGTCATGGTTAACGGAACGCTAGTGGTCGATGACGGTGAATTGACCTGGGCACTTCCTGGCATGGTGATAACTCCGAATGACAGACAGACTGGAGATGCGACGGGAGGCTCTCGATGAGATGTTGGAAACGCCTGGTGCCGCTACTGACTGTAGTGGCTTTGTCTTGGACGGTGCATGTGGAGAGTCATGCACAATCGGTTCGGGTGGCCGCAGCTCCAGGGCACGGCGAGTACGCGGTAGTGGTGGCGGAGAGTAGAGCGCTGATCGATTCCGTGATGCGGGCCCGGAACATCCCCGGGTTGTCGATTGCGGTGTCGGTCGACGGCGTGGTCGTGTGGTCGGAGGGGTTTGGGTATGCTAGTCTCGAGCAGCGCACCCGAGTTCAGACGACCACCAAGTTCAGGATCGGCAGTATATCGAAACCTGTGACAGCAGCTGCCTTGGGCCTTCTGTACGAGCAGGGATTGGTGGATCTCGACGCCCCCATCCAGCAATATGTGCCGTCGTTCCCAGAGAAGGACAAAGGCGTGGTCACGACGCGACTGCTGGCCGGACATTTGGCTGGCATGCGCCACTACAATGGTTCGGAGTTCCTGAGTAGCCGGCGGTACGCCACCGTGACCGAGGGGCTCGCCATCTTCCAGGACGACACATTGCAGACTCCACCCGGAGAGCAGTACTCGTACTCCAGTTACGGGTGGAACTTGATCAGTGCGGTCATCGAGGGGGTGTCGGGACAAGGTTTTCTGACGTACATGACCGAGAACGTCTTCCGCCCACTTGGAATGACGCATTCGGTGGCGGATCACACTGACAGCATTATCCTGGGCCGCACCGGATTCTACGAGAGAGCGAATGACGGTGCCCTGATCAATGCCCCGTATGTGGACAATAGTTACAAATGGGCCGGCGGTGGTTTCCTTTCGACTCCGGAAGATCTGCTACTGTTTGCCAATGCTCACTTGCTGGGGGATTTCCTGGCGTCAGAGACGCTGGAAGTCTGGTGGACGTCTCAGCGCAATACTGCCGGCGAGGAAGTGGGGTATGGAATTGGATGGAGCGTGGCCGAAATGGGTGGGAACCGCGTAATATCGCACGGCGGTGGCTCGGTAGGTGGTAGCTGTTGGCTTGGTATTGTGCCCGAGGCCGGCGTGGTGCTGGCGATAACGACGAATACGTCGAACGGAGGGTTTCAACCCACACTGGGATCGATACTGCTGAAATTCGTAGGCATGTAGATCAACACGCCGAGCCAACAGGGGAGGACCGCTCCTGTCGATCCTCCCCTTGTCATTGCCACAAGACTACGGTTGGGAATCCGGCGGCGGGATTCGGTGGAGTCTGAGTCGCTGCCCACGGTACATCTGGTTCCGGCCCGCCATTCCGCGTCCCCCCCGCTGGTAGGCACGGGGTGCGGGTCTACGCCCCGATGCGGCAAATCCGCCGCGGCCTGTCCGATAACCTCGCCCGGCCATGGCTCTCTGCCCCCGCCCGCTAATCGTCGTTCCTCTCTGGAGTTGCCGCTGCTGCTGGACCGTAATGATCTCAGCCATGTCTTCGTGAAGTTTGGTGAGTGCGGGCCTCAGATCGCGCTCGGGATAGCCATGCTCTTTGGCGATCCGGTTCATCGCCTCACGAGTGGGCTGTTGATCCTCGGTCCGCAGAGCATCTATCTTCGCTCTCATCCGGTTCATGCGGTCGACGGCGTCCGCGTTCTCGGTGCGGAACTCCTGTGCTAGCCCGTCGAGACGAAGCCGTTGCTCGTCCGTCAGGTCGGCTCTTGCAGCGAGGCTGTCCAACCCGTTCTCGTCGAGAACCCAACTCCTCATGCCAAACCCAGCCCCCGTTCCGCGAGGGCCACGCTGGGCCAGAGCCGAACCCGCCAGCACCATGGCCAGTGCCACTGTCAATGCGATTCTTCCTGTGAGTTTCATTGTCTTTCCCCCTGCCCGATCCCTCGAGAATGTTGATGTTTCAGTTGTTTAGACGTGTGTGTGGGAGAAATGTTAGGACATGGGCGGGCAGAGAGGCAGGGGCGACGTAATGCGTCGCCCGAACGTCGAGCGGCGGGGGGACCCTTACCGTTTCTTACCGTTTCTTCCCGCCCCTTACCCTGGCAGGAAGAAGAAGGCAACTGCCAAGATCGCATACACGGCAAGTAACTGGACTCCTTCCATCCAATGCGTCTCCCCGTCTTGCGACAGGGCCTCGATTATCCCGACCGCCACCCCGACTGCCACAACTTCCATTGGAGTGAAGAGGAGGTCCAACGGTTCGGGCCCGATGACGTAGCTGAGAAACACCAGGGAGGGAGCCACAAACAGTGCGACTTGGAGCGACGAGCCTATCGCAATATTGAGGCTCAAGTCCATTTTGTTCTTCAGAGCAACCAGAACAGCCGCCGAGTGTTCTGCAGCGTTACCGACCATCGCCACGAGAATCACGCCGATGAAGACTTCGTTCATGCTCATCGCCTCGGCAGCGTGCTCTACAGATCCCACCAACAATTCGCTCATAAGTCCAACGAGTGCGGATGCCGCCAGGAGGACGACCACTGATTTCCCTCGGGACCAGCGCGCACCTTTGAATGGCTCCTCGTCGTGCGTCGATGCGGCACCTGTGTACAGATGCGAGTGGGTTCTGAGTGAAAACAGTAGCGACAGCAGATAGGTGATGATCAGGATGAAGGATATGAAAAGGCTCAGCTTGTGTTCGCTCAGGACGGCGTTTTCTCCGACGATCATGTGGAAGATCGCGGGAACTACAAGGGCAATCGCGGCCAGCAGGAGCATCGTTGCTCCGAGGCTCGCTGCCGTGCGGTTGAATCGTTGTGTCTGGTGGCGAACGCCCCCGAGCAGGGCGGAGAGACCAAAGACCAGCAGTATGTTGCCAATGATCGATCCTGTGATCGAGGCTTTGACCAGCTCGTAGTAACCTTCCCTCAACGCGATTATGGCGATGATCAACTCAGCTGCATTGCCGAACGTCGCGTTGAGAAGTCCGCCCAGTCCTGCACCAACGTGTTCGGCCAGGTGTTCTGTAGCCCGTCCGATCAACCCTGCCAGCGGGATTACCGCTATGCCGGAGGCAACGAACACCCATGTGTCTGCTCCGTCTACTCCGTACCGCAGGAAGAGAGCTACCGGTACGAATCCCAAGAGCAGTAGAATCGCGTTTTCAGGTTGTGGCAGACGTTTCACGCGGTGGCCCCGGTGGATGCAGAGTGAGGGTATCTCCAAGCGGTTTCAAAAGCAATGGCGGTAGGTACGTCGACGTACCTACTGCCGTTCAACGTCACCGCCCGCCTATCGGTGTCCCCGGTGGGGGAGCAACTGCTTCGCTCAGGCCGCTCGCAACCATCGAGCGATTTAGAAAACGATTGATGTCGGCGGTGGCCAGAGCATAGTGAGCCTCCTCAGCTGGAGCCCTCACCACACGCGTTTCGATCATCTCCGTTATGCTCCGCAATCCCCACTCTGCAGCTGCTCGAGACTCTACCGTCGCATCTGCATTGCCGGCCAGTTCTATCAGCTGATCGATCACGACGCGCTGAACCACGCGTCGGAGGGCCGCTCCTTGCTCGACGCGGAGAGCACCCCAAGTGCGCTCTATGATGCGTCCTATCACGTCTTCAGGTGCAGGGGACTCGCTGTCGCGGGCGTTGAATGCAACGAGGCGGGCAATGCGCTGCGGTGCCAGAACATTACCGACGGCCATGGTGGCGAGCGTACGTGCAGCGCCAATTTGGTCGAAAGCAGGTGCCGCCTTGCTCTGGAAGAACCGCTCATTAGTGGAGTAACCATAAGCACGTGGTGCCATCAAGTTGATCACGTGTTCCGGGACTGCGAGTTGCTCGGGTTCCAGCGCGTCGAGCACCAATTCCAGAGCGCGACGCTGTCGCTCCGGTTCGATGATCCTGGTGGGTGGCAGACCGTCACCGCGCACAGCGTAGCGAAACTCCATTCCTCCTATTGCTTTGACGGCCGCCTCTAAGGTGTATCTATGATGGAGGTAGACGGGAACGAAGCGTTCGTTGAGCCAAACCATCGGTTCGCCTTCACGGATTGCGCTCTCGTCGAAGTGATCTATCAGAAACCTCCGCACATCCATTACCCTTGCCAGTTCGGCCACGGGTTCGGCGCCATTGATCCATGTGGTGACCTCGGGATAGGAACTCCAACTCGCATTGTCACCATCAGCATTGAACTTGATCCCGTTAACCGTTGCCTCGCTGGCGATGGCTTCGAGACCGGCTTGCTCCTGACCGTCGGGAAACTCGGTGTACATGTACCGAATTGCCAGGGAGTCGTAGGCTCCTGGTCCGTCGCGGTAGGCGTTCGACAAGTCGATTGTACCATTGGTCAGTTGGATCAAAGGTGCTGGATAATCCATCACCGACGCTCGGTTGTAGCTGGCAGCGACGAAGTTGTGTGCCAACCCCAGGGTGTGTCCCACCTCATGGGCTGCGTGCTGCCGCCGCCGCGCCATGGTGAACTCTTCGCTGCTGACTTCAGGGTCCAGAGACGCAAGCCAGTCAGCTATCTCCATGTCGCCCGGCTCGGCCGTCGAGGGCAATGCACCCGCATAGATATTGAAGTCAACAAGCGATCGGTACGAGTCCATGCGAACCGCGGCTTTGATGATTTCTCCCGTTCTCGGGTCGGAGAACGAAGGCCCGATCGAGGATCCAGCGGCGGTCCGATGTACCCATTGGATTACGTTGTACCGCGCGTCCATTGGATCCATATCGGCGGGCATGTCGTCAATGCGGAATGCGTCGATGAAGCCGGCGGCCTCGAAGACCTTGTTCCACCACATCGCCCCTTCTCGAAACGCCGAGCGGTAGGGTTCTGGGATGGCGCCGTCAAGGTAGTAGACTATGGATTCCGCTGGCTCGCTCGGTGCGGCTGCGGGATCTCGTTTCTGCAACCGGTGTCGGCTTATGTAGCGTCCCTCGTACCGATCGTCGAATGCCCGTGCAAAGTCGAAGAACGTCACACCGAAGGCACCTATGCGCGGATCACCGTGTCGAGGCGAGTAACCGTCGTCCGGCAACTCCACCATGGAGTGATGCTGACGCAGAGTCACTGCCCGTCCATCGGGAGCGTGGGAGCGAACCAGGAATCCGGGGCTGGAACTGGTGAAAGTGAGCGATACTTCGATCTCCGTGTTGGTGGGAAACGCTTTGGTGCGAGGCAGGTAAACCGTGCTGCGATCGCGATCCAGGCTGAACGTGCCCTGATCTGCTCCTCTCAGCCGCTGTATCACCCCGACGTGATCGGCGAGGAAGTACTGGCTAACGTCGACCAGCACCTGTCCCTCCTCCTCTTCCGCCAGCACCTCAAAAGCAGCGACTGTAGATGTGGGGAAAGATTCCTCTACCGACTGCACCAGCTCCGCGTTGTCGGTGTTGTCGGCCCGGAAGCGGGGATTCGTGAGGACCAGCATCACGGTTTTGCCGTGCCGCTCGAACTTTGCTATGCTCTCGCCACTTATCATCCCTCGGTCTAAGCCGAGCCTGTTGCTACCGAACCCCGTGGCCAAGGATGTCAGGTAGAGGAATTCCTCGTCAACCCGGGGGATTTCCAGGAGAAGTCGGTCCTCCGTGTCGTCCCAATAGAGCGGGAAGTACCCGTCACGCTTCTCAAAGTCTCTCGTGTATCTGCTTATGGTCTCCTGAGCGACGGCGGTATCGGGAACAATCAGTATCGCGATCAGGGCGGTAACAATTATATGACGCATGCGGTACCTCCGGAACGTGTCGATTGAGATGGGACAGGAGGAGGGATACGAGATTGCGGGAGGAATGTCTAGGGGGGGGAATTCATAAATCGGTGTCCTGAAGACCCTTGCGGCAATGCAATCAAAGTGATATCATTATAATATCATGAAAGGGGGTGTATCGTGATTCGCGAGAACAAGCGCGAAGTGGCCTCGGGTTACCTGCTCCTGGTGGTTCTGTTCGTAGTGCATGCGGCGGCCTCGTTTTGGATGGTTACGTCCATCGTCAGTGAGGTCGTATTCAACATCGTGGTGTCGGCTGTGGTGTGGTCGCTGATCTTCGTCTTCTGGCCGGGTTTCTTCATTGTGAACCCGAACGAAGCAAGGGTGCTCCAACTCTTCGGCAAGTATGTCGGAACGGTGAAAGCTCCTGGTCTCAGGTGGGCGAATCCGTTCTACTCGAAGCACAAGATCTCGCTTCGTGTCCGCAACTTCGAAACCGGCAAGCTGAAGGTGAATGACGCCAACAGCAACCCGATCGAGATCGGCTGCGTGGTGGTCTGGAAGGTGGTGGACACCGCCGAGGCGATGTTCGAGGTGGACGACTACGTCAACTACGTCCACGTGCAGAGTGAAGCCGCGGTGCGCAATTTGGCCACGGACTATCCGTACGATGCACACGATCACGGTGACGTGGCCTTGAGCAGCCACACCAGTCAGATCTCCGAACAGCTCAAGGGCGAGGTTCAGGCACGGCTAGAAAAAGCTGGAGTTGAGGTAATTGAGGCGCGCATCAGTCACCTGGCGTATTCGCCGGAGATCGCGCACGCGATGTTGCAGCGGCAGCAGGCCAGCGCCGTCGTGGCCGCCCGTACGAAGATCGTCGAGGGGGCTGTGGGAATGGTCGATCTGGCACTCGACTATCTATCCAAGAGGGACATCATCGAGTTGGATGAAGAGCGGAAAGCTGCAATGGTGAGCAACCTGTTGGTTGTGCTGTGTTCGGATCGTGGCACGCAACCTGTTGTCAACACTGGTTCGATCTACCAGTAATATCCTGTGGCAGACCGCAAGGCGTTTCTGTTGCGGATCGAGCGCAAGGTTCTGGAGGCCGTTCAGCGCTGGGCAGACGATGACCTGCGCAGCCTGAACGGCCAGATCGAGTTCCTGTTGCGGCGCTCTCTGTTAGAGACAGGGCGGCTAAAGGAAGGCGGACACAGGGCTAAGCGAGCTGACGGAGGGTGATTCGAGTCCGCTGCCGCTGGACTAGCCTTCCTCTAGGCCACCCTGCCCATAGGGATGACCGCGTTGCACACGTGAGGGGCTCACCAGAAGGCCACCAACGCCACGCCAACCACAAATGCCACGCTGTATCCCGCCAGAATGTGTCTCAGCAAGCGTGGGGAACCCAGCAGTGCTACCATGCCTGCCTTGAAGGCGAGATTTGACAGTGACGCCACGAGAATGAGCCGCCATGCCGTATCAGCTGTCAGGCGTCCCGCCCGGGTTAGCTGAGTGTTCGACAACGTGATGGCGTCCATGTCCGTTAGGCCGGATATGGCCGACACAACGTAGAGGCCGCCGGTCCCGAAGTGTTCCTTGGCCGCAGCAACTGCGAAGATGACGATGGCGTACAGGATGCCGAATATGAAAGCCGACTTGAGGTTCGTTGGGTTGTCGTGTCTTGGTAGTTCGCCCTGCTGCCGGCTGCTTATACGCCAGAGGTAGGCAGCCGCCAGGCTGATCACACCCAGCATGATGAGGATCGGAGGCCCTGCTTCTCGGAGCATGCTCGGGTCCACGACGGCGATCTCGATCAGCACGCGCACGAATACTACTGCCGAGGCGATCATGACGACCACAGCGGCGAGTCCTGCCAGGCCGGGCGACGTCCGTGCCCGTCTCGCATAGCTCACCGTGGTTGCCGTACTCGAGATCAATCCGCCCAGGAATCCACCTACCAATGTCCCAACACGACTGCCGAAGGTCTTGTAGGCCGAGTAACCACCTAGGCTGATCCCCACGATTAGCACCACCATGAGCCAGATCTCACGGGGGTTCAAAACGTCGTATGGACCGTAAGTCCTGTTGGGCAGGACGGGCAGTACGACCAATGTTATGAGGACGAATTGCATCACCGCGGTGAAGTCTTTATCACCAATCTTGCGGGCGATGGCGTGCATCCAGTCTTTGGCGTGGAGTAGCACTGCGACTCCTCCTCCGACTGCAATCGCCACGCCGCGATGACCGATCACGAGATAGGCACCTACCCCATACATGAGCAGCATGGCCATCTCCGATGTCATTCCGGCATCGATGCTGCCACCCTTTAGCTTGGCGAGGTTGCCCATGACCACCAGAGCTGTGATAGCTAGGATACCGATTCCCAGTATCCAGCCACCGTATACATCGGCGATGAGGGCGCTCACAGTGCCGAGAATCGTTATTAGCGGGAACGTGCGGACACCGGCCAGCTCGGATTCGGTCCTCTCTCGTTGAAGTCCAACGAGGACACCCAGACCCAGGGAGATGCCCAGTAGCTCGAAGATCTGGCTTGCTGTCATGTGGCTAAGATAGAGAGGGTTGTGGCCATCGGATAGGTATGCAGGCTGCGATCGTAACGACGTGCCGCTCCCGGGTGTCGAGTGCAGTTCGACGCGGGCGCGACTATATAATACTGTCTAACCTTGGTGCCGGAGCCGTTCATGAAAGAGATGCCGCAAGTGATTTTTGAAGCTCTGCACGACGATGTTGCCGCTCCCATCCGAGAGACGGAGGGCTCAGCCGGATACGATGTGAGGGTCTACCTGGCCGGCCGCACTGTGAAGGTGCGCAAGGGAAATGACGGCGTATTGAGTGAGTTTTCGGTGACGGACGGCAGGATCATGCTCGAGTCGGGAGACACAGCACTCATCCCGACGGGGTTCAAGGCTCGCGTTCCTCTTGGGTTCGAGGCGCAAGTGCGCATTCGATCCTCGATGGCTTTCAAACGCGGTCTGATTCTTCCCAACGCTCCGGGAACGATCGATGCGGACTATCCGGACGAATGGCTGGTGATGGTGAAGAATGATTCCAGGCAGACCGTGGCGATAGAACACGGTGAACGGATTGCTCAGGTCGTCCTTAGTCAGTACTCGGTCTTGGAATGGGAGCCCGGGATTGTGGGCGTTTCCACCGATCGCCAGGGTGGTTTCGGGAGCACGGGTGAGGCCTGAGCATGGTGGCCGGGCCGGCAACTACTCCGGATGGCCGGCGTTCACTAACTTGACCTGACGCTGTCGGAGACGATCACTCTGTGACCACTGTGGTTCTAGTACTTCTAGTAGTCGTCATTCTTGTCTTGATCGTGTTGCTCGCGCTGCAAGCCCGGGGGGGCTGGAGCCGCGAAACACCTCTATTCCAGCAGCAGCTGATTGAACTCAGGGGCCGCCTGGATTCCATTGCTGCCACACAGGAACGTGTACCGAGGACACTGGCCGAAGGAAGTGCGACACAGGCACGGTCACTGGCAGACGTACGCGAGCAGCTGGTCCGGGTGTCCGAAGCTACCAGCAGGCTGGAGGCCGTCGGCCGCAGTGTTTCAGAAGTCCAGCGGCTGCTAGAAGTGCCAAAGTTGAGAGGAACATTGGGCGAGTTGTGGCTGGAGGAACTACTGAGACAAGTGTTCCCTGCAGAGTTCTACGACCTGCAACATGGGTTCAAGTCGGGCGAGAGAGTGGATGCTGTGATCCGGCTGGGAGGCAGATTGGTTCCGGTGGACTCGAAGTTTCCGCTCGAAGCGTGCCAGCGGATGATGGACTCGGAGGGCGATGCGAGGGAAGCGGAGTGGCGTGCGTTTCGCCGGACGCTGAGGCTCAGAATCGACGAGATTGCAGACAAATACATAAGGCCTGAGGAGGGCACTTACGAGTTCGCCCTCATGTACATCCCTGCCGAAAGTGTGTATTACGAAGCAGTAGTCCGAGGCGACGAACCGAGCGATGGTTCGAGCGTCGTGGGATACGCTTTGAAACGCAAGGTGATTCCCGTATCTCCCAATACCTTCTATGCCTACCTGTCCGCCGTCCTCCACGGTCTCAAGGGTCTTGAAGTAGAGGAGCGCGCTCGCGAGATCCTCGACTCACTGAGTGGCTTGCAGCAGCAGTTCCTTCATTTCGAACGCGCCTACGAATTAGTCGGCAAACACCTCACCAACGCTCTCAAGCAATACGACGAGACCGAGCGCCAACTTGGCGCAATACAGCGCAGATTCGAGGCCATACCCGGTACCAACCCCGAGCAGTAGGCCGTCGCCCCCAGGCCAGGCTGCCTCCAAGAGTCGGCTCGCTCCCACTCAGTTGACGTCCGTTTGACGCGTCCCACCGATCGTTTCGCCAGTCAGTGGATTAGCTAACCCAGCCCGATCCTTCCCCGGAAAGGGCGATTACGATGGAGGCGGCAATGAGACGGTTCACCGTGTTTGCCACGCTGGGGATACTTGCCATCCTGGGCTCGGCGTGCGACAACGAGACCCCGCTAGGACCTGATGAGGCCGAGTTGGAGGAGATCAGTGATCTGGAAGAACATCGTTTTGGAGGCTTTGAGGGCGGACACGTGCGTGTCATGACGCGCAACGTATACGTTGGAGCCGACGTGGATCCAATCGTAGAAGCGGCGGCGGCAGGGGCATCGATAGAGGAAATTGCGGGCCTGGTAAATGTCGCCTTTGAGACCTTGGTCCTCACAAACTATCCTGAACGCGCTGGCGCGTTCGCCGACGAGATCAAGCGTCACCGGCCACACCTGGTGGGGCTCCAGGAAATCTCTACGATCGAAGCCGGTCCCATTGCACTGGATTTCTTGCAGATCCTCCTGGACGAGCTGGCGGCGCGAAATCTGGACTACAGAGTGGCAGGAATCGTCAACAACATTGACGCGATGATACCTGGAGGGCCGGCCGGGCTGGTACGGCTAGCCGACTTCGATGTTGTGCTGGCCCGAGGAGATGTCGAGATCACCAATGTGCAGGAGCAAAACTACTGGGCGGGTCTCGCATTCGAGTTGGGGGGTGTTCCGCTGAACATCAACCGTGGTTGGGTGGCGGTAGACGCCAAGATAGGAAAAAGGAGCTATCGGTTCTTCAATACCCATCTCGAGCCGGCAGTTCCTGAGATCCAGCTGCTTCAGGTAGCGGAACTGATGGATACAATCAGCAACGTAAACATCCCTGCTATCTTGGTAGGCGATCTCAACACATGGGCTGATGGCTCCGGGACTTCCACATACGGCATGCTCAAGGAGGCCGGATACGTGGATATCTGGGAGAAGCGAGTTGGCAGGTACGAGACCGGCCTGACTTGCTGCCACGTATACGACCTCATGAACCCGACGCAAGAATTCGACCGCCGTATTGACTTCATACTGGTGAAGAACGCGCAATATGCGTCGCACAGATTCGCTATTGGACCTGCTCGAGCGTGGGTAGTCGGGGACGAGCCGCGCGACAGGACTCCATCAGGGTTGTGGCCGTCTGATCATGCGGGTCTCGTTGCCCAGTTCAGACTTCCGGCCGCTCGGCACTACGCTAGCCGGTGACACATCTGCTCGAGGGAGGCGGTTTTCCGCCTCCCTCGAGCTGACGGGCGGTGTGCAAGTATCCCCTGCTCAATCGTCATTCCAAACAGGACGATGATCGAAACCGAATCGAGGGGAGCTTCACATGTTGGGCAGAACACTGGCAATCGGCGCCGCACTGATGGTTTGGCCGGCACTGGCACTAGCCCAGGGCGAGGGAGATCCTACCACACTTCAGTCAACGGCAGGCGAGCGACAGGAAGTGTCGCTCACGATCTATAACCAGAACTTCGGGTTGGTACGCGAGGTGCGGGCGCTCACGCTGGGGATCGGTCGCGTCTCGCTGGAATTTCGCGATGTGTCCGCCCAGATAGAGCCGGAGACGGTTCACATCAAAGCGTTGGGTGGCAGCGGCCTGCTGGGTGTACTCGAACAGAACTACCGCTACGATCTCCTGAATCCGCAGAAGCTGCTGGAGAAGTACCTCGGTCGGACAATCAAGGTGTACCGCTACAATCCGGTCACTGGATTTGATGAAGAGTACGATGCCGAGGTACTGAGCGTGAATCAGGGCCCAATCCTCCGGATCGGGAACGAGATCACCTACAATTTTCCGGGGCGGTTTGCGTTTCCAGAGATCCCTGACAACCTGATCGCCAAACCGACTCTCGTGTGGCTCTTGGACAGCCGCCGCTCCAGTCAACCGGTTGAGGTATCGTACCTATCACGCAATTTGAACTGGAAAGCCGACTACGTTCTGGTAGTGAACGAGGACGACACTCTAGGAGATTTGACAGGGTGGGTGACGCTCACCAATCAGAGCGGAACGTCCTTTGAAAACGCCAGACTCAAGTTGGTCGCGGGAGACGTCCAGCGCGTGGGTGGCGGTAGGTACCAGCGGAGCGAACTTGAGGCCTTGAAGGCTGTTGCCGAAGATGCAGCTCAGTTTGCCGAGGAGGGTTTCTTCGAATACCACTTGTACACACTACAGCGGCCAACGACACTGCTGCAGAATGAGCAGAAACAGGTGACACTGCTAGAGTCAGATCGGGTGGGCATAGTCAAGCGTCTCATCTTCTACGGCGCAGCACAGTACTATCGGGGTTCCTACGGGCAGGTCGTGTCGAACCAGAAGGTCGGCGTCTATCTCGATCTGGCGAACAGTGAGGCCAACAACATGGGCATGCCGCTACCTCGAGGCGTCATCCGAGTGTACAAAGCCGATCGTTCAGGAGCACAGCAGTTCATCGGTGAGGATCGAATCGATCATACTCCGCGGGACGAGCGCGTGCGTATCAAGATGGGTGAGTCCTTCGATGTGGTTGGTGATCGACGCCAGGTGGACTACCGAGTGATCGGCACGTGTGTGTCAGAAAGCGACTGGGAGATCAGCCTACGCAATCACAAGGACGAGGCAACAGAAGTCGAAATCATGGAGCCTGTCGGTGGTGACTGGGAGATTCTGACTGCAACGCATGCGACGACCAGACTGGATGCTCACACGTTCAAGTTCGTGGTGCTGGTGCCGGGCCGGGGTGAGGTCAAGGTCGGGTACAGTGTGCGTGTCAGGTGGTGTTAGGTAGGAGCTAGGGTCAGGGAGCAAAGAGCAGGGCGCGGTGGGCCTGGCGTGCCCGCCGCTCGTTGCTTGCGGTGAGCACGCTTCAGTCCATCGAGTGATGTGCCTCGATGGTGTCGCTGGGGTGGCGAATTGCTTTCCTTGTTTGAGGGCAGACCTCCCGTCTCATCAGGATCCGAATATCTTGTCCCCGTCGAATCTTCCGTTTTCAATGAAGACGTTGGACGTGGAGTAACCGGCTACTATGCTGCCCGCCATGTAGACACCGGAAACGTTGGTTTCGAGGGTCTGACTATTGATGTTTGGCACCCCGGTCTCTGGATCTAGTTCAATCCCGATTTGCCGGAACAGGTTCATGTCCGGATGAAATCCGGTCAGTGCGTATGCGCGGTCCGCCGCTAGAGTTGTTTCCGTGCCGTCAGCTGATCGGACCGTGACCGACCCTGCCTCGAACCCGACGACTTCGGCGCCGGTGTAGGCTTCAATTTCGCCCGCCTTGATCCGGTTCTCGATATCTGGCTTGATCCAGTACTTGACGCTGTTCGAGAATTGGATTCCGCGGCACACCAGCGTTGTCTTAGCGCCTGCTCGGAATAGCAGCAGGGCCGCCTCGATGGCCGAGTTCTTTCCTCCGATGACCACCACATCCAAACCGGCGCTCGGGTGCGCTTCATCGAAATAGTGGTGCACGTGAGGGAGGTCCTCACCTGGCACGCCCAACATGTTTGGGTTGTCGTAGTAGCCGGTAGCCAGCACTAGTCGGGTCGCTGTCAGTTCGGATCTCGATCCGGCGGTCGCACGGGGGGAGCTTTGGACCGAGGGATGTGACCGATTGACGTCCTGCTCCAGTTCGCAGTGGATCTGGCCACCATTCGATCGGACCATCACCAGTTTCGTGAAAGTCTTGACCCTTATCCCTTCGGTTCGGACGACTCCCCGATAGTACATCAGAGCCTCTTCCCTGGTCGGCTTCTCGCCGGCGCAAGTCAGAGGGTGTCCGCCGATCTCGAGCAGTTCCGGAGTGGTGAAGAAGCTCATCCCGGTCGGATAGTGCAAGATCGAGTTCACGATGGCGCCCGAGTCGATGACCAACGGATCGTAACCGTGGCGTTTAGCCGAGACGGCACAAGCCAGACCAATGGGTCCGGCGCCTACTATTAGAGTGTCTTCTTCGATCATGGTCACTGTTGTAAGGGTTGTGCAGAAGGATAGTCAACTGATTGGACAGGTGGCAGGTGGGAAGATTGCGAAAATGAGGGCACTAGCGCGGCGGAGCCATCGCGGCCATCTTGTTGGCTCACTAAGAAGAGAGGTTGCATGCCGGACGACGAAATCGTAGTTGGTAGTTTTCCCAAGAACAACCGGGAGGAAGTGCGGGTATCTCTGTCAAAGTTCAAGGGATATGACCTGGTGGGTGTGCGGCAGTGGTACCGGAACGAGAACGATGACCCGCGTCCTTCCAAAAGTGGGATTACGATTCGGGTGGATCTGCTGCCAGAGCTGTTGGATTTGATTCAGAAGGCAAAGGATATAGCTGTGGAGAAGGGAATCCTGGACCTCGAGGATCATCTGGAAGATTGAGAGGCGAGGAGGCCTGTGTGGCCTCATCGCCTCGCAATCCTGGTTCTCTCGTCAATATTCCCGAATCGTAATCGCCCCGTCTCCAGTCCGAGCGACCAGCAGCGGCCCACCGCCGTTCAACCTACCGTGTGCTCCATCACGGCCCATGCGGCCTTCCATTTGGATTGCAGACTCCAGGTGAACGTCCTCAGCATGGAGTTCCAGGTCCGCTTTGAGTGAACGACTGGTGTAAACGGTGATGTCTCCGTCACCGGTGCGGAGCGATACCTCCCCCTGACTCAGCAGCTTCAGGTTGATGTCGCCGTCGCCGGTAGTTATGCGAGTGGAGGTGCCGCCAACCCGGACGTCCACGTCTCCATCGCTCGTCTGCACCGTGACTCTGTCTGCCTCTAGAGATTCGGCCATTACATCTCCGTCGGATGTATGGATCGATATCTCAGGCCCACGCAGCGAACCGACGACGACGTCGCCGTCGGCAGTGTGCAGATCGACCCTCCCCTCGAGTCTGCCGATATCCACATCCCCGTCGGCGGTACGGATGTCGACGTTGAAGCTCTCCGGGACGGTGATTTCGACCTTGACCCCTACACCACGGCGATCGCTCCATTCATGATCGCGAATGCGTGCGTCCCGTGCCCGCACGGTCACTCCGTAGCCTGCTTGCCCAACCTCGAACTGCATTCGTTCGAAGACCTCTCGTCCCCAGCCCATATCGCGTGCCTGGACATACACCTTGACCGAAGCCGAACCGTTGCCGCCGGATCGGACCTCCACGTCCCCGTCACTCACGTCGACCGCTAGTGTGCCGCCCGTTCTGACGTCGAACGTCCGGTCCAGCATCGGCTCGCGGACCCCCTGAGTCTGTCTCTCTCCTTCAGCTGAGGTGAGACCGATCCGGCCTTCTGAACTCGCAGTCTCTCGGGACTGCAGATCAAAGTATGGAGCTACCAGGGCCACGGTCATGGCACATAGGCCCAAGAGTGTCCAGCGGTGCTCGATGTCCATCGTTGCCTCCGGCGGTGGTATCTTCCGTTCCGTGGTTTAGATACGCCGGTCTCGGGCAGCGTTGCATGGCGTGACCCGAGGGAGGCGCTGCTGCTGGCACCGCGTATATTTGGTCGGAAAGGTCTGGAGTTCGCGAATGGAAGGCTGGCAGGTCGCACAGCTGTTGGAGATGCTGATAGTATCGGGAGCCGTGGTCGGATCGCTGGGGATCGTTGCGTGGGCGTGGGTGAAGCGGCGACCGCACGGTTCGGGTGGTGACATCATCCGCCTAACCGACTCTGTTGAGACTCTCCGCGAGAGTGTGGAAGGGATGCGGGCCGAGCTGGGCGATGTCTCAGACAGGCTCGACTTCACGGAACGGATGCTGGCACGGGTGGCCGAGATTCCTCAGGGAGGGAAGAAGGATCTTCCCGGTGGTCATTGACGGCCTGTGGTGAGCAGCGGGCAGGACACCGCTCACCGCCATGTACCGTCGTGATCAAACGCGGGCCCCTCTAGTATCTGTACGCTAGTCCTGCGGTAACCGGCACGATCCACGCATTGCCGGTCTGGACTAATCCCGACGACGCTGAGAAGGCCACATCGGCTTGGATGTTCAGGTACAGCGTTGTTGCCTGGCCAACGCCATAGCCCAACTTCGCACCGGCGTTTGTGCCAAAATACGTCTTGTTGGGCACGGTCTCGAAGTCGAAGATCATGACGCCCGCACCCAGATTCAGTATGAACGAGATTGGGTTCGGCTTGCCCACCAAATCCAAGCCAAATTTGCCGAGCAAGTGATACACCTTGATCGCGGTGTCATCGTCGGTGACTGGCTGGGAGCTGTAGTCGGCGTCGATCATGACCAAGACGCCGCCTTTCGGTCGGAATTGATATCCGAGGCCGAAAGCAGGGCCAACACCCACCAACTCTGCAAAACCAGATGCTGGCACGGCTGCGCCACCCCTAACCTCGAGAGCGTGCCCGCCGGTCTGACCAGAGGCGCTGAACGCGACGAGGCACAAGAGAGCGATTGTTGTCGTTCCGATTCGAACAGAGTTCATTCTGAAGCTCCGCTGATTCACTCAGATAGAGAGTGAGTGTCGGCCCCTCCAGGATTCAATATCGGGCAATTGAAACGTGGCACAAGGCTGATCCGTAAAATGAAAACGCCTCCCGGCCAACTGGCCGGGAGGCGTTGCGTGCGGTTCTAATGCTTGCTAACTCTGGGGACCTTCAAACAGGAAGCCAACAGGCCTAAAGAGGCTCTCCCATACGTCGAATACGTCTTCGACCATATCCAATAGTTCCCTCAGAGCATTTATCTCGTCCTGATCGAGTGGCTGTCCCTCGCCGTCAACCACGGTGAAGCCGGTTGGGCTGAACGTGATCGTGGCGAAGGTCCCACCATTGGCCGTGACCGTCAGAGTGCCTGTGTCATTCTCAATGGTGCCGGCGATCATGACCGAATGACCTTGGTGCGTGAACGTCAGGGCGACGGTTGCGGATCCGTCCTCACCGTCACCTTGCGCAAGGAGGGTGAGATCGATGCTGAAGTCGCCGATGTCGAGGGCGTAGTCGATATCGATCGTGGTGCCAGCAAACGTGGACTCGATCGAGATCGTCAGTAGGAAACTAGCCGTGGTCTCACCGTCCGTGATGAAGCCGTCGATGGTGAAAGAGGGTGAGGTTGGCGGGCCCGCTGCCGATACCACGTAGTCGAGGTAAGTCACATCATCTGAGACGATCCGGAGGCGCGCGGCCGCCTCTGTGTCGGTGCTCTCGTCGATCAGATCTGCATAACCGATCTCGTCGAGCACGTCTGTGATCTCGCCCGTAACGGGGTTCACGGCCACCGTGTACAGTATGAAACGGACGCCCGTTACCGGGCCGTCAGTTCGGTCAGGATCGACTTGGTAGCCTTCACCCTGCACGTAAACGTAGGTCAGTCCGCGGTACTCCTCAGGGATGAGGATTGCCGCGGGTGCGGCGATCGCGGCCGCGATCTGCTGCGCGGCCAACTGGGCCTGCCCGGTGACCGTCAGGGGGTTGTCTGCAGCTCTCAATAGGCTCGCAGACGCTGCCGGAACTCCTCCGCCCACTACGAATTCGCCGCCCAGTGCAGCGAAGCTCTGGAATGCCGGGGTGTCGAAGGCCTGGTCAATGGACTGTAGGTTGGCTGACGTCGCCGTGGCATCAAAGTTCCCGTCGAACAACGGGGCCGTCGAGTCTGAGCAGGCAGACAATGCCAGAACCAAACCCAGACCTAGAGCCGGTAAGTGTCCAAATCGCAACGACATAAAACATCACCTCCAAATCGATTCAGATGTAGAGCCCGCTCTATCGGTGTCGGGGGCTCACGTGACGGCCGAAACCTAGTGCTGTGGGGTGGGTTACGCTGTGATGGGTAGCACGCGGATGGCGTGAGGAAGGCACGTCGCCGAATGCTGCTGCCTCGCGCTAGTGCAGGTCATAGTGGACTGACACCGAACTTGTCGCTAGGATATCCCAATTGTTGCAGTTGAGCTGGCAGTGATGCTGGCCATCAGCCTTCGCGGGATGCCGGCGACCTTTGGCGTTGCGGTGCTCAACGTCGTTTTGGTGGCGGTTGTTTCAACTCCCCTGGTTTACCTCGTCATCGTGCGTGTACTGAGCAAGCGAATCAAGGATCAAGAACTCGACCGATTGGACGACCGTGCCGCTGATGTGAAAGATAGGAGACGCGTCGAGCGGGCGTTGTTGATGTTCGAGTTGGGGATCGAGCGCTCAGGTGAGGTTGTCTTCCTGACCGACTCAGACGGGAACATCATCTACGTCAATCCGGCGTTCGAGCAGGTGTACGGATACAAGCGGGATGACGTTCTCGGCAAGACGCCGCGCATCATCAAGTCAGGGACAATGCCGCAGGAAGCATACGAACAGTTTTGGGCGACATTACTCGCGAAGGAGGCCGTCGCCGGCGAGTTGGTCAACAAGACGAAGGACGGTCGGTTACTAACAGTAGAGAGCTCTGCCAATCCAGTGCTCGACGAGCATGGAACAATCATTGGCTTTCTCGCGATTCAGCGCGACGTAACACGGCGAGAGGAGACCGAAAGGGCTCTACGCGAAAGTGAACAGCGGCTGCGCACCCTCATGGAGAAGATCCCAGACGGTGTTGGAGTGCTCTCGCGAGATGGTGACATCATCTACGCAAACCCAGCTGTCTCCAAGATGCTCGGGTACTCGGCGGAACAGCTGCGGGGCAAGCCGGTGAGGGAGTTCCAGCACGCCGATGATCGGGATCGCGCATCCCAGCGAACGAAGGAGTTGTTTCGTGAGTCCGCTGAGTTTCCATCGGAGTATAGACTCGTGCGTGCGGATGGAACTGCTTTGCCAATTGAGATATCATCGCGTGTAATAGAGTACGAGGGGCAGCCGGCCCTCCTTGCCACGATGCGAGACCTCACCGAACGAAGGCAATTGGAGGATCAGTTGCGGCAATCTCAGAAAATGGAAGCCGTTGGACAGCTTGCTGGTGGAATCGCGCACGATTTCAACAACCTCCTTACCGTGATTCAGACGAGTTCGGAGCTGATAGCCGACAGCCTACCGGTGCGAGTGCCCGAGTTGGCAACTGACCTGGACGAAGTGCGCACGGCAGTCACGCGAGGCAAGCGCTTGATCGAGAAGTTGCTGCAATTCAGCCGGCGCGGTGATCTCACTTTCAAGCCGCTCAATGTCGGGCACGTAGTTCAAGAGTTCGAGCCGACGCTCAGACGGCTGCTGCCAGAGGACATAGAGATCAGACTCGAAGTTGGCGACGAAGTTCCGCCAGTGCACGCCAATCCGGGCTCGATCGAGCAGATCCTAATGAACCTCGCAACCAATAGCAGTCACGCGATGCCGTCGGGTGGAACTCTGGCGATCTCGGTGAGCGCCGAACGGCTGACGATGGACGATACCCAGCGAGGAGCTGCCGTAACCGCAGGCCGGTTCGTATGCCTATCGGTGCAGGACAGCGGGTCTGGAATGGACGAACGAACCCGAGAGAAGCTGTTCGATCCGTTTTTTACCACTAGGTCACTTGGTGGTGGTACAGGACTAGGCACGGCAGTGGTGTACGGACTCGTGAACCAACACAGTGGAATGATCTGCGTAGAGAGCAAAGTGGGACTGGGAACCACGATCAAAGTCTACTTGCCGGTTACCACCGATGCGGCGAGATCCGCGCGACCGACCCCGGCACCAGAACGGAGGCCAGAAGTATACGGAGGTACGGAGACTGTGCTGGTTACGGAGGACGAGCCAGCGCTACGCCGGGCGGCAAAGCGGAGCCTAGAGCGACTCGGCTATACCGTTCTGCTGGCAGCAGATGGGGAAGAAGCACTGGAACTGTACCGCAGGGAGCGCGAGCAAGTGGACCTGGTGATGACCGACATCGTAATGCCGAAAATGGGAGGACGCGCTTTGTACGACGCGGTGCGTAGCGAAGAGGATGGCATCAAGTTTCTGTTTGCCAGTGGGTACACGGCGGGAGATATTCAGGAGCGTGCCTTCCTGGACCCGGATTTCCCCTTCCTGGCCAGACCGTGGACCATCGACGAGTTGGCCTAGAAGGTGAGGGAAGTGCTGGACAACTGAATCAGCAGCCTGCCGTCCTACTGTATCCTCTTTGCTTGCTGGTCCCTACCGCCCTGGTGGAGCACGAGTTCGTCAACGTCGCCGGCCTCGTTTCTCACAAAAGTGATTTGTGCGTCGACAACCGTGTAGAAGAACTCCGAATCGGACTCGGCATACAACGGGAATCGTTGTTGCCCCGTCAGTTGGGCAGTGAGTCTCCCATCCTGCACGCTTACATCGATGACAAAGCTAGGGGCGAGTTCGTAACGGCCCGTGTACTCCTGCAGAATTGCGGGATCTACATCGACGGCCACGCGGGGCTGCCAGAGCGGAAACGTAGGGTCGAGCAGGTGGAATCCGATGTCGTCAGCTGTGCGGTTCGAATTGGTCAACACTACAATTCCTGTAGAGCCTCCCCGAACAAATCCGGCGAAGCTTCGGTACCCACCTGTTCCTCCGTTATGCCAGATGGTTTCTTGCTGGTCACTCACTCGGATATGCCACCCAAGACCGACCAACGTTGATGGAGTTGCGGTCTCGACCTGCGACTCGTGGGTCATGGTCATTGCCATTTGGAGAGGGGTCTTCTCCAAACCGTTATTGGCAGCCAGGAATGTGAGCATATCATTGGCCGTCGAAAGCAACGCACCTGCCCCCGCCAAGGCGGGAATGTCCCAATTCGAAACCACTAGGGTACCGGCGTGGCCCTGGGCGAGCCGCGCCTGCATGCCGGGGTTCAAGGTGATGCGGGTGTCCTCCATTCCGAGGATTCTTGTGATTCGCTCCACAATGACGTCTTCGTAAGTCCCACCTCTGCGGCTGGCGAGTAGGTTGCCGAGCAAACCCACAGCATAGTTGGAGTACTCGTATCGGCTTCCGATATCACGAGTCAAGCTGTACGCCGAGAGGAACTGGTACATCTGATCCACTGTGTAGTCGGCGTACGGGTTATCGGCCGTGGCTGGCGTGAAGTTGCTCGGCAGGCGGGCCAGCCCGGAGGTGTGGGTTGCTAGGTGATAGAGGGTGATGGACTGTCCCTCCCGAGTTGGAGCGGTGACTCCTTCAGGCAGGATGTTCTCGATCGGCTCTTCTAGCTCGACCTCACCCTCTCCTACCATCGCGGCAAGCAAAATCGAGGTGAATACCTTGGTGATCGATCCGATTTCGAACACCGTGTTCTCATCAGGTGCCACTCCATTACCGGATTCGGTCTCACCATATGGGTAGTAGCGTCGTCCGTTCTGGTCGATGATGCCGACGATGATCCCAACATTGTACTCATGGTCGATCCTCGCGCGTATGTTGGCATCGACCTCATCGCTGATTTCGACGGTCTGTGCCAGAAGGGACGGGCCTGCGATAATCAATCCGCACAGGGCGACCAAGAATTGGCGAACGTGCCATCCAAGGTGGAGGTCTGCTACGACGATCTTGCGTCCGTTCATGCTAGTCACTCTCCGTTGTCCAATTACCATCTCAATGTTCTCCCAACCTACGTCTGGCCTCTGCTATGTCGACTGTGGCAGCCGACCAGGATGGCGTCCCTGAAAGAGTGAGTGGTACCGAAAGCACTACGCCCTCTGTCGTGTCCCTCGGCAGGCGTGACAGGGGAACCGCGACCTGTTTGTCGTCGTCACCCACCAATACCGCAACGTTGCCGCTAATGTGATGGACTTGGTAGTAGCTTCTTCTCGACATTGGGTGCCCGTGTGCGTTTCGTGGTGTGAGGGGCGTGGCCAAACCCAAATCCAGCGAGACTCTACAAACGTAACCCCGAATTGCCGCCGGTCCAGCGGACCGGGCCGTTGTCGATCATCTGGCAGGTAATCGTCCGACACAGTACGTTTAACATGTTTGCTGTCATACTGCCTCCTCGAACTTGGACCTCTGGGAGGATGTCAATGGAAATATTCTTCGGCGGTTCGGCTGCCTGGTTTACCGTTCCTGCGTTCGTTGGATCGTTCTTCTTCCTTGTCCGGATGGCCCTGATGTTTGTTGGAGGGCATGGTGACATGGATGCGGATCTACACGTCGATGTAGATGGTGATTTCCACATTGACGATCATGTCGGAGACCATACAGACTCGAGCAGCGCCTTTCAGGTGCTATCAGTCCAGAGTGTTGCCGCATTTCTCATGGGTTTTGGTTGGGGTGGTTTGGGGGGGTTGAAGGGAGCCGGTTGGGATATTACCTCGAGCACCGTATTCGGATTAGTGGTGGGAGCGGGAATGGTGTGGTTGTTGGGGAAGCTACTTGGAGTTGTATATCGATTCCAGAGCAGCGGCACTATGAGAATAGATGCTGCGCTAGGGGTCGAAGGCAGCGTCTACATAGCAATCCCGCCGCACAGGGAAGGTAGAGGCAGGGTCCGGCTCGTGGTTGACAACCGTGAGCGCTTCTACAACGCCGTCACAAACGATGCTGCCATAGAGTCGCACGCTCGAGTGAGAGTCACGGACATCAACGACGACAACACAGTAACAGTGATGAGAGCCTGAAGCCCGATGGTGAAGGGAGCATAACATGTTTTCAACTGCACTGTTGCCTCAGTCCGGCTTTGAGGGGAACCCCATGATGTGGCTAGGTCTCCTCGGGTCAGTGGCAATGCTGTTCCTCTTTTTTCTCGTCTTCGTAGTAAAGCAGTACAAGAGGTGCCCTAGTAACCGAGTCTTGGTGATCTACGGTAAGGTCGGCACCAATAGGGCTGCGCACTGCCTGCACGGAGGCGGCAAGTTCGTGCTACCGTTGCTCCAGGACTATGCCTTTCTGAACCTGGAACCGACTGTGATAGACATACCTCTGTCGGGTGCACTCTCGCTCAACAACATCAGAGTGAATGTACCGGCAACCTTCACCGTCGGAATCTCCACTGACCCAGTGCTCATGAATGCGGCGGCAGAACGCCTGCTGTACCTGACTGAAGGCAAGATTCAAGAACAAGCACAGGACATCATTCTGGGCCAACTGCGCTTGGTGATCGCGACGTTGTCGATCGAGGAGATCAACAAGGACCGCGAGAAGTTCATGAGCCTGATCAATGAGAATGTCACGGAGGAGATCAACAAGATCGGATTATCTCTGATCAACGTGAACATCCGCGACATCACTGACGAGAGCGGCTACATCGAGGCGATAGGTAAGCGCGCCGCTGCCGAGGCGATCAATCGGGCCAAGGTAGAGGTGGCCCAGCAAGACCGAAACGGGGCGACAGGGCAAGCAACTGCCGATCGTGAGAAGAACATCAGCGTTGCGAAGGAAGCGGCCACCTCCGTTTCGGGACAAAAAGAGGCCGAGCAAAGACAACGTGTCGAAGTCGCTGCCTTCGAGGCTGATGCAATCAGAGGTGAAGTCGAGGCGCAACGAGACTACGAGATCGCAACGGCTGAGCGAAAGGCTGAGACGGTAGCAGCGCAGAAGAGGGCCGAACAGGAACAACGAATTCAGGTCGCCAGCGCGGAGTCTCTGGCAATCCAGGGAGAAAACATGTCCCGGGCCGAGATTGCCGACGCCAACGCGCAGCTCGCCGAGGTGCAGGCTATGGCGAAGCAGCGCGCAGAGGTCGCTGCTGCGAAAGCAGAGCAGGCGATCTTCAAGGTAGAACGTGAACAAGAGCTAGCCCGATTGGGTAAGGAGGAGCTGGCACCGCAGGAGATCGAGAAGCAACGGATCGAGATCGAGGCAGAGGCGACGGCGGAGCAAGCGAGGCGGGAAGCCCGCGGCGAGGCGGATGCCATGCTGGCCAAGTACCAGGCTGAGGCGGAAGGCCTTCGGAGAGTGCTCGAGGCCAAGGCCGAGGGGTACAAGAACCTGGTGGCTGGATGCGCCGAGAACCCTCAGATAGCACCCACGATGCTCATGATAGAGCAGTTACCGGCGCTCGTCGCGGAGCAGGTAAAGGCAATCCAGAACCTCAAGATTGACAAGATCACGGTCTGGGACTCGGGGAACGGTGGCGACAGATCGCGACAGAGTGGCTCAACAGCGAACTTTCTCTCCAGCCTCATAGGATCGCTGCCGGCTATGCACGAGCTGGCTGAGCAAGCTGGAATAGAGCTTCCGGCGGTGCTCGGTAAGGTCAGTGAAGAAGAAGTCGAAGAAGTCGACGAGGAGTGAGTACTACTCGAATATGTCCTTGAGCGGTACCAGTCCGGAGTTCCGAAACTCGACTGTCTGATCTCCCATGGGAGTGTCCACGAGGATCCTGGAGTCGAGTGTGTAATCGACGGCGCCGCGCCTGAGCATTCCTCGCGCTCCGGCTCCCACACCGGCCCATGTGAATGAGACCGGAATCTTGACGACGGTGTGTTCTGATGGAGGGAGACTGATGTCTCTCTCCAGCCGCACATCTCCGAAATGAGTTCCTTCGAGCTCGATTCCGGCCTCAATCCGCATGGCCCGCAACTCATAACTATTGGGATTGTAAACGTCGAGTAACAGGTTCATCGATCCGCCCGAGATTCCCAGTCCAGTCAGCTCGATCGACTCCAACTCCGTTGTGGGGCGCTCGAAATTCACATTGCTCAACACGGAGCACGAGGCGAACAAGAAGGGCAGTAGTGTAACGAACGCCCTGCCGCCGAGTCCTGACAGCTTGTGGCTCATGAATGCAATGTGGCCGCAACTCGCGTTTTGCGCCATACTGCAACGAGCTCGGGTCGATGCGGCAACCGTGGCCAGAGGTGCGAGCAGCGTGACACGTTAGATTCAAGACGATCCCTGAGTTCAATATTTATCCTTGCGGAGCTGAAGATGTCAACCGGCCGAGTGTCCTTTTTCCTGGTCCTTACGTGCGCGCTCGTGTTGCCCACATCAGCTACGACTCAGACGCGACCGATTACAGTGGACGACCTGTTCCAGATCAAGTCGGTGGGCAGTCCCGAAATTAGCCCCGAGGGCAAGTGGGTGGCTTATACCGTCAGGGCGACGAGTCTCGAGGACGAGAAGTCCGAGACGCGTGTCTGGATGATTCCCTCACAAGGGGGACCAGCGATTCCGATGACGGCAGCTGGCTACTCGGCCAGCAGTCCCAGGTGGAGTCCAGACGGCAAGTACTTGTCGTTTACTGCGTCCAGAGGCGACAGCAAGACGCAGGTCTGGGTGCTCAACCGGCTCGGTGGCGAGGCACAACAGCTGACAGAGGTCGAGCAGGGGATCTCTGCGTACGAGTGGTCACCGGACGGGACGAAATTGTTGCTCACCATTCGGGATGCTGAAGAGGAGGAGGAGGGCGAAGAGGAATCGAAGACACAGAAACCGTGGGTAATCGATCGGCTCCAGTTCAAGCGGGACGGTACGGGGTACTTGACCGGTGATCGCCACACGCATCTCTACGTCTTCGAAGTCGATTCAAAGGAACTGAAGCAGATCACTTCCGGAGACTTCGACGAAGGTCAAGCTTCGTGGAGTCCGGACGGAGCGAGGGTTGCGTTTGTGAGCAACCGAACTGGAAACCCGGACGGAAACTCTAATAGCGACATATGGGTCGTGCGGACGGACAATGCGGACAAGGGACAGACTTTGCTTCAGGTAACAACGAACCCGGGGGCAGATAATGGTCCGGCCTGGAGTCCCGATGGCGAACTCATCACTTTCGTAACGGTCACAGAACCGGAAGCCATCTGGTACGCTACGAATCACTTGGCCGTGGCCTCACTGGATGGAAGTGATCCTGAGGTTCTAACCGAGTCATTAGACCGAAATGTCAGATCCCCATGTTTCTCTCCTGATGGAGAGGCCATCTACTTCGGCTTGGAGGACAGCGCCGAAGACCACTTGGCCATCATCGATTTGCAGAGCGGCGACATCAAGCGGCCGTTAAGTGGTCAACTGAGTGCCCGCAGCTTTGCTTTCGGGCCCAACGGGATGATCGCAGCGCTGGCAAGCCGTACCGATTTGCCGAGCGAAGTGTTCTTGCTCGAACAGGGGAAACTCAGCCAGCTGACGCATGTGAACGGTGATTTTCTATCTGGCGTCACTTTGGCGGAAGTCAAGAACGTGCAATTCCCCAGTAGGGACGGAACTGAAATCGAAGGCTTCATCTACCTTCCTCCTGGATACGATGAAGCGATGCGGTATCCCACGCTACTGAGAATTCATGGTGGCCCGGTATCTCAATATCGACACAGCTTCAGCTTTGATGCACAGCTGTTCGCCGCGCATGGCTATGTGGTTGTATTGACGAATCCACGTGGTTCATCCGGCTACGGACAGAGTTTTTCGCAGGCGCTGTGGGCGGACTGGGGCAATAAAGACTACGAAGATGTAATGGCCGGTGTCGACTACGCGATCGAACAGGGATTTGCCGACCCGGATCGACTGGGTGTGGGTGGCTGGTCGTATGGTGGAATCTTGACGGACCACGTCATCACCAAGACCGATCGGTTCAAGGCAGCGATAACGGGGGCGAGCGAGGTGCTGTACGTGGCCAACTACGGTCACGATCATTATCAGCTTCAGTGGGAGAAGGAACTGGGACTTCCCTGGGAAAATCGGGAAGCGTGGGAGCGGATCTCACCGTTCAACCGCGTCGAGAACATCATGACGCCGACGCTCATAATGGGTGGCGAACGGGACTGGAACGTGCCGATCCAGAACTCAGAGCAACTTTATCAGGCCCTCAAACGCCTTGGCCGCGACGTTCAGCTGGTGGTGTATCCCGGACAGTCGCATGGACTGAGAGTACCCTCGTATCAGAAGGATCGCCTGGAACGGTATCTGGCCTGGTATGACAGGTACGTGAAACAGATTTCCGTTGAAACTACGGGAGGAATCTAGCGGTCGTTCTGCTCCCGCCTTCGTTCACAGCAGTTCCCGCTTTGGGAGGTAAACCGTGGTTCGGACCAGCATCGTAGCGATTATCCTATCAGCGGCAATTCTTGCGTGCTCCGCTGAGCCATCGCCTGACCAGATCGCGATGTTCCGCGGAGACCCACAGCACTCCGGAATCTACGACACACAGGGCGTCGATGACGGTGGCGCCATTCTGTGGCGCTTCGGTACAGAAGGACCTGTCAGATCCTCTCCCACTGTGCTGGGAGATCGCGTCTTTGTCGGTAGCGGTGACGGACGTCTTTATGCCCTGGATCGTTCAACGGGAGAGAAGCTGTGGGTGGTCAATGCGGACAGTCCGGTCAACTCGTCCCCTGCAGCAGCTAGGGGTCTGGTGGTATTCGGAAGTAGGGATGGCACGTTCCGAGCGGTTGACTACAACGCGGGTAGCGAGCGGTGGAGGTTCGAAACGGATGACATCGTTCCGTGGGAATGGGGCTTCGAGGGATGGGATGCATATACGTCCTCACCCGTTGTAATCGACACGATAGTCGTTTTTGGTGCAGGGGACGGGTTTCTATACGCACTTTCGTTGGAGAACGGAAACGAGTTGTGGCGGTTCCAGACCGGTGGGCGCATTAGGTCGTCTCCTGCTTACGCTGACGGCGTTGTCTTTGTTGGGAGCGCGGACGGCCGTGCTTACGCCGTGGATCTGAATGACGGCACGGAGGTCTGGCGTCATGAAACGGAAGGAGCCACTCTCACGTCGGTATACATCGGGTCGCGAGACGGACACATGTACGCGCTGGACCAAAGGACCGGAAGTCGAAAGTGGCGTGTCAGCCACGACGTATCATGGGCAATGTCCTCACCCGCAGTCCTTGGAGATCATCTGTACAGTGGCACCTCGGACGGCCTGTTCGTGCATGCGTTGCATGTGACGACAGGCGATGAACTCTGGAGATTCGATGCCACGGGATACACTTGGTCCTCGCCGGCGGTCGCTGGCGGAACTGTTTACATTGGCGATAACGGCGGTTACCTGAGGGCGCTGGACCGCGAATCAGGTGAGGAGCGTTGGAACTACAAAGTTGCTGCTGGTGTGCTATCGAGTCCGGTCGTTGACCAAGGTGTCGTGTTTTTCGGCAGCGATGACGGCAGTGTCTATGCATTGAACAGTGAGACCGCGCGTACTCACCTCGCCGTATTCTGGGATGACGAACTGCGTGACTTCAACTATTACTCGTCCCACAACGAAGCCAGAGAGTTCTTCGAGCAACACGCCTACGAAGTGTTGGACGCACCAGCGCTCGGCGAGTTCATGGCGGAGCGTCTTGGCGATGGTGAACCCAGCGTCGTGGTGTTCGCGATGGATCATGTGCCGTCATCGGTGGCAATAGAACCTTCGGATACAACGCTGTTCCGGCGCTACTTGGATGGTGGAGGCAAGGTAGTGTGGTTGGGCCTGCCGCCCATGCTCATTGAACGCGATGCCGAGACCGGCCAGGCTATTGCCGTTGACCGAGGACGTAGTGGTGCACTTCTAGGTGTTGATTTCGGGGCAGCGAATTTCGATTCATACGGAGCAACTGCCACGACCGCGGGGCGAGAGTGGGGCACGCCGAGGTGGTGGATCAGTTCGTACGCCATCGACCAGCAGGAGCGTATCGAGGTCCTTGGGAGGGACGAGAACGGTAAGGCGTCGTGGTGGGCGAGATCGTACGGAGGAGCGCCGGGAACGGGATTTGTCTACCTTGCTGCGGCAGCAACCCGATTCGAGGAATTCCCGGCTATTCGAGCGGTGGCTGAATACGGGATCGTCGGTAGTCAGCAATGAGTTGAAACAAGGGCTGACAGGTTCATGAGGGACGTACCTGCCTAACTCAGAACCAGTTCGAAGGCAGATTCCTGCTGCCGGTTGGTGTTGTAACTCAGTGGCGCATGGCCACTTCCGGGCATAGAGGCAGCTATCTGTGCGTCCCTTGAGGTTACGGGGTTCGAACCTGCATGGTGTCCACCACTTCCAAACGAAACTCTCCACCGGTACTGTGTCACACATGAGAAATAGTGTGCTGCCGATATTCGCTGCCGCCGTCGTACTGCTTGGTGCTGCTTGTGGGTCACGCCAGGCAACTCCGACAACGCCTCATCCCGCGGGGCGCGTCCAGTACCTGCAAGCCGAACTAGATACCATCCTATCTGACCCAGCATTTCAGAACGCTCATTGGGGCGTGATGGTACAGTCGGTGGAAAACGGCGAGGTCCTTTACCGCCGGAATGCGCGCAAGCTGTTCATGCCTGCATCCAACATGAAGTTGGTGACGGGTGCCGTGGCACTGACGCGGCTCGGCGCTGACCACCGGTTCCAAACCCGGATTCTCGCTTGCGGCACCGTCGACACCACGAGTGGAGTGCTGATCGGAGACCTCGTGGTGATAGGTGGTGGCGATCCAGCGATCTCGGGACGGTTCGGAGAGGGGGATCCGCTTGCAATCTTCGATGCCTGGGCCGATTCGCTGCACAGCAAGGGAATAACCGGGGTGGATGGCAGAATCGTTGGAGATGACGATCTGTTTGATGACGTTCACATAGGGCCAGGCTGGGCCTGGGACTACCTCGGTACCGCATATGCTGCTGAAATCGGAGCGCTTCTGTTCAACGAGGGTGCAATGGCCATCCGGTTTGCACCGGGGGATTCTGCGGGCGATCCCGCCGATCACCAGGTGGTACCTGCGACGTCATACATAACGTTGCAAGGGCAAGCCGCCACGACGAATGACAGCACTGCAGTGGGGTTGTTTGCTTCACGGCGACCGTTTGCCAACGACGTAGATGTAGGAGGAGCCATCTGGGCCGGCAGGGACTCACTGATGCTTTACGTGGCACCGCACGACCCTACTCTCTACTTCGTTACGGTATTGGCGGAGACACTACAAGGGCGTGGCATCGCGGTTACTGGCTTGCCAAGCGATAGGGATGTTGTGAGCGCAGATTGCGACTCCTCTGTAACGCTCTTTGTCCACCTGTCACCGAGCCTCGGTGAGATACTTCAGCCGTTTCTCAAGGAGAGCCAGAATCAGATCGGTGAGATGCTACTGCGGTACATCGGCGCTACTACTACCGATACGGGAAGCGTATCGGGAGGACGCCGAGCTGTCTCTGCGACGCTGACGAGCTGGGGCATCCCCGATGATTCATACGTCTACTACGATGGATCGGGTCTTTCGCGCTACAACTATCTGACTCCCGAGGCGGTTGTTCGGCTGCTGCGAGGCATGTCGCGCCGGCAAGGCTTTGAAGTGTTTTACGACGCGCTTCCCGTGGCCGGTGTCGACGGCACGCTCGAGCGACGAATGGTGGGATCCCGCGCTGAAGGCAACGCCCGCGCTAAGACTGGCTTCATATCCAATGCGAGGGCATTGTCCGGATATGTTGCCACCGCTGACGGGGAGTTACTCGCATTCAGCATTATCGCCAATAACTTCGATACGCCTGTGAGGCCTGTGGAGTACGTACAGGATCTGGTCGTCGAGCGGTTGGCGAACTTTGAGCGTCATCAGTGAGTCACTACACTATCCGCCGGTAGCTGACAGCCGCGTGCGACACGATCATATTTCACGTATCTAACTGTCTGAGGCATTGCCATCGTGAGCGAGCAGCCGAGAGTCCCGACATCCGGTCCTCTCTCCACACCTTCCAATCCCGATGAAGCACGGGAGGTACTGAAGAACGCCGCGTTCGAAGCGCCGGACGTGCAGCTGATCACCATGGAGGCTACCGAGTTCACGGCACTGTGTCCGCGGACTGGGCAGCCGGACTTCGGCGGCGTGACCATAGAGTACACTCCCAAGACTCTCTGCATCGAGTCAAAAGCGCTCAAGTACTACCTCTGGTCGTTCCGCAATGAGGGTGCGTTTTGCGAGAGCATTGCTGCGCGGATAGCCGACGACATCGCATATGCGATCGATCCGGTCGGCGTGATGGTGGAGGTGACGCAGAACATACGGGGCGGCATAGGGATAGTGGCAAGGGCGACAAGGGGCGAGTTGGAGTTCTGAGTGGGTGAGCAGCGCAGGGCCGTAATTCTGTTGAGTGGAGGAGTGGATTCCTCCACAACTCTCGCGATAGCAAGAGCAGAAGGGTTCCAGCCACACGCCCTGACCTTCCGCTACGGGCAGCGTCATGCAGTGGAGGTCGATGCCGCAAGACGCGTCGCACGTCACATGGGTGTCGAGAACCACCTTGTGCTCGATATCGACCTGCGTGCTTTTGGGGCTTCTTCGTTGACCGATGACATCCCCGTTCCAAAAGACCGCTCGCTGCATGCAATCGGTGAAGGCATACCGGTAACCTACGTTCCTGCTCGCAACACTATCTTTCTGTCGTTCGCGCTGGGGTGGTCAGAGGTGTTGGGTGCCCGGGATATCTTTATCGGCGTAAACGCTCTCGACTACAGCGGATACCCTGACTGCAGGCCGGAATACCTCGAGGCATACCAACGCATGGCCGATCTAGCTACCCGAGCGGGAACTGAATTAGGGAGTCGGATCGAGATTCACGCACCGCTAATTGATCTTTCCAAGAAGGAGATTATACAGAGAGGCTTGGATCTGGGAGTGGATTTCAGCCTGACGATCACCTGTTACGATCCCTTGGAAACGGGCACTGCGTGTGGACGGTGTGATGCCTGTCTGCTGAGGCTCACTGGGTTTTCACAGGTTGGCCTTACGGATCCGGTCGTGTACCGCGATCACGTTGAAGTGGACGGATGAGCTACACTATCAAGGAGATTCGCTACACGCTCCAGGGCGAGGGTGTGAACACTGGGCGCCCTGCAGTTCTGCTCCGGTTCTCCGGCTGCAATTTGTGGTCAGGTCGGGAGATCTGACGGTCCAGGAGGCGGTAACTACGCAACCGCCTCTGAACTGGTGACCGCTGTTGCCAAGACATGGCCCAGAGCGGACAATGCGGAGCGACAGAAGTTTGTCGTGTGCACCGGGGGAGAACCTTCGCTACAGCTGGATTCTACGCTTGTGGACGTCTTTCATGAAAGAGGGTTCGAGGTCGCGATCGAGACGAACGGAACAGTGGTTACACCGCCGGGAGTCGACTGGATTTGTGTGAGCCCCAAGGCTGGGACTCAGCTGTGGCAGAAATCCGGAGACGAACTGAAGTTGGTGTATCCGCAGGTGGGTGCCAAACCTGAACAGTTCGAGGAACTCGACTTCAGACACTTCTTTCTACAGCCTCTCTGTGGACCTGACCTGAAACGCAACACCAACCGTGCGCTGCGCTACTGCATGGATCACCCCAAGTGGCGCTTGAGCGTACAGACACACAAGATTCTCGGTATTCCCTGAGGTTGAACGCGTGGAGATATTCAAGGAAGTCTCTTTCGAGGCAGCGCATCGCCTACCCAATGTCCCCGAGGGACACAAGTGTGCTCGCCTGCACGGCCACTCGTACCGCGTGATGATTCATGTGAAAGGAGATATCGACCCACACGTTGGCTGGGTTGTGGACTTTGCCGATATCAAGGAAGCATTCCAGCCGCTTCACGACCAACTAGACCACCGCTACCTGAACGACATCGCAGGCCTGGAGAATCCAACTAGTGAGAACTTGGCGATCTGGATCTGGCAGAGGCTGAGACCCGATCTCGAGGGGTTGAGCAAGATAGTGGTGCGAGAAACTTGCGAGGTCGGATGCGTACACGAGGGATAGGGAGCAAAGTTGCCACATGAAGAAGAGAAGATCAGAACGCGCCGAATTCCTCAGCGCTGACATGGAGCATCTTCCCGGAGAGAGGTGCGGCATCACCGTCACACTCGGTCGAGAACTTGGTCCCACTCTCAAACAGACCTACGTCGGCAAGGCAGAAGGGCCTTGGTCCCCAATGGGTGAACTGAAGTGCACTGCTGAAGCTGCGCTACGGGCGCTGGAGCGATCGTTTAGCGTTGAAGACGGGACGTTCGCAGTTCTCGGACTCAAGACCGTAGAATCATTTGATTGTCCAGCTGTTCTGGTGGCAATGTCTGCTCAAGTGAAACAATCCCAGAAACCACTGGCGCGGTTGGTCGGATTCTGCGAGGTGGGGGAGGATCCCAAGGTAGCAGCGGCCAAGGCCGCGCTCAACGGAACGAACCGGTACGTCGGGTACCACCTTGGTGACTGATCCTCCAGCTAACGTCGCACTGCTAGCAGATCAACCTTCCAGATACGATATGGACTGGCTTCACCACGCCGTTGGGCATCATCTCCCATCACTACCCAAGTTTCACCAAAAGTCAGTTCCCTCGGGGGGGTGGAGTACTCGTTGCTCTTGATCTCAACCCTTATTCTACGGTGGACCGGCAGTTCACAGAATACATAGCTGCCGGTTGAGTCAGTTCGTGTCCTTCGAGTTCCTAGCGGCTTCGCTTCAGGTTCGTATGCGGGGCGCCAAGACGTTGTGACTTCTACACCCACGAGCGGTTCATTTGTTGCCGTATCTTGGACTACCGCGACCAGCGCTCCCTGGCTCTCAGGTATCCCCTTCGCAGGACAGAGGTGGTGCTGTGCAGTCTGCAACCGCGGCATTGAGAGCGAAATGGATGAAGTGTCTCTGGGCAGGATATAATGCTCCACGCGGCCCGCCGAGTAGCCAAGTGAATCGAGCGTAGCGGTCGTGAATGCATACAGTCCATGGAGCAGTGACTTGAAGACGAAGTCGCCATTGGAGTCGGTGTGGGTAGTGTAGCCAGTACCGGCGATTCTGACGAACTCGCCGGCGAGTGGAATGCCGGCGCTATCGTGTACGGTGCCTGATACGTACGATATGTCCGGCGATGTGTACACGAAGGCTCCTTCCCGGTCTGCAACTGCGATGACATTACCGCCTATCTCTCCTATGCCAGTTAGCGTCTTGACTGAGCGGACGCGTCCGAAGGAGTCGATCTGACGTCTGTATTCGAGAATAGGCGCCCGTATCTGCCAGGTGTCCAGGATCCAGGCGCCAGAACTCAGCGGTGTGAAGGTGATGGTGCCACCTATGCGATCATCCCGAATGGGAAGGTCGATCTCGGTGTAGCGGTACTCAATGCGCCGCAGCTCGGAAGATTCGGGATCGATCCAAAGGACGCCATCGATGTCCGGCCGTTCGCGGTTAGGAGCAGGCTCGAATGCAAGGCCTACGAGCCCGGCTAGCTCGCCGTCACCTCGAACTGCCTTGAAACAGTGAGTCTGATGGAAGCTGTCGTGAAGCAGCACGTTGGCATCCGGGCCATAGTAGTATCGTCCTTCACCGCTCTTCACAACGAATCCGTGCAACGCCAATCGTTCGGCTGTAATGCTGGCGAACGGTTGTATGGCGTAGCCTTCCACTCGCCAACTACGTTCTTGTGTGACGGTTCGCCGCCGGGCGTCGCGCACGCGGCGGTAACGGTGCAGAGAATGGGTGTAGGCTTGCTTGTTGGTCCACGAAGCCGCCGCAAGCGCTTTGCGCGCCTCGATCCAGAGGGCGCCGAACTCTTCATCTTCGGCGGGGTCACCGCACATGGTCTCACCACGAATCTTGACCGCCACCAACCGGGTCGCGAGCGCCCGAACCTGAAGTGTGATTACCAACTCCTCGCCGGTATTGACCGAGAAGAACTCAGACTCAACGACCGCGTAGCCGATTCGTTCCGAACGAATGTGATACTCACCCGCCGCAGCTATTTTGAGTGAATACGTACCATCAGGCGATGTGAGTGTCCGGGTGACTTCGTTGCCTTCCCGGTCGACTAGGACTATGAAACCGCGAGGTACGGGGTTGCCTGACAGGCTGTCGATGACCTGCCCACGCACCGATTGGGCGAAGAGAGGCCCCGACATACAAGCGCAAGCGAGAGCTGCGCCTACCAGCTGGCCACACAGCTTTCTTGCCATCGAAGGAACTACCGAAGCGTCATGAGGAAAGGTCCTACGACGAGGGCTGTAGTGCAAGTAGAAGAGCCGGGCTCAGCAGCTCCCGGCTCTCGATTCTCCGTTACTCACCGCAATCAGCTTGTCACGACATTGAGGCCCGGTGGAGATCAGTCACCCCCCAATCTCTCCTAGCGCCCAGATTGCCATGCGGCGAACCTCGGCACTCTCGTCCTTCATAGCCTTGCTGAGGGCTTCTTCGGCCCTGGGATCTTCTATTTCACCCAAAGCCCAAGCGGCCCTGGCCCGCACTTCCGCAACGGGGTCGTTCAACAGCACCTCGGCAAGTGGCATCACTGCGCGAGGGCTCCCGATTTCTCCCAACGCCCAGACTGCCATTCGGCGTGTTTCAGTGTCGTTGTCACCTAGTGCGTTGGCCAGTGCATCGACTGCTTGCGGACTTTCTATTTCACCCAAGGCCCACGCGGCCTTTCGACGGGTTTCGACGTCGGTCGCGTTGCGAAGCGCATGCGACAAGGCACCCACGGCACGAGTGTCCTCGATCTCACCAAGTGCCCATACAGCCTGTCGACGCACCTCATCCGATGCGTCATTCACCAGGGCGTCTCCGAGCGCGTCAACGCCTCTTGGGCTCTCGATTTCGCCCAGTGCCCATGCCGCCATGCCACGGACTTCAGCTGCGTCATCACGCATCAAAGCCGTACCGAGCGCCTCGACGGCTCGAGCACTCTCGATCTCACCCAACGCCCATGCCGCCAAGCGGCGGACCTCGGTCACCGGGTCATTGAGCAGGGTCTCAGAAAGGGCGTCTACCGCTCGCGCATCGTCGAACTCTCCCAGCGCCTGGGCCGCCATTACGCGGATGTCTCTATCTTCGTCCTGCAGGGCCTCCATCAACGCATTCAGGCCGAGTCTCGATTGGCCTACTCCGCGGGCCCGCTCATATGCTGTCCAGTCCCCGGCCTCCGCGGCCCGTGCTGCCGACTCCGCTGCGCCGGCGGCTACTTCCGCGGCGATCTCTTGAGCCAGGCGTATCGCGTCGGCGATCTCGCCCTCAAAACGGCCATCCACCTCAAAACCGGTATCCGCCGGCTCCGGAGCTACCTCTCGCTGATCCGATCTCATCAGGGCCATCCCTGCAACTCCTACCGCTCCGGGCACCAGCAACGCGGCCAAACCGGCCGCCCAGAGCGCGGGATTCGACCAACGCCAACGGCGTACCGCTCCGGGCACCAGCAACGCGGCCAAACCGGCCGCCCAGAGCGCGGGATTCGACCAACGCCAACGGCGTCGGTGACTCGGGCCCAGAGGTAACGCGAACTCGCTATCGCTACTCCCGGCGACTATGCCCGGCCAGAGGTCTTGTTCTGGCGTCGCTTCAGTCGGCAGTGCATTGATGCCATCTACGGTGGCCTTGATCTCGTCCAGCTTGCGCGTGCAGGCGATGCACGAATCGATATGCTTCCGGACGAAAGCATCGGCCTCGTTGTTCAGCTCTTCGTCGACGAATGGCGACAGCAACTCTTCGACTATGGAGCAATCGTTGGTCCCGTCTTGGGACATATCGCGCTCATTCATTTGAGCAATGCCTCCCGTACGAGCCGGCGAGCCCGGCTCAGTTGACTCTTGACCGTTCCTTCCGCGATATCGGTCATCTCCGCGATCTCACGGTACCGGTAACCCTCTATATCGTGGAGGATCAGTACCTCTTTGGCTCCAGGGGGAAGGAGCGCGATGGCACGTTCGAGGTCCATTCTAGTCTCGGGCATGGCCTGCCTCAGACCGCCTTCAAATGCATCCAATTCGTCCGGAGTAGTGGCCTTCTCACCGCCCTTTTCCGACCTCAGGTTCCCGAGGACCACGTTGGTTCCCAGCCGATGCAGCCAGGTCCCGAACGCGCTTCGGAACTTGAACGAGCCTACCTTTTCCCAGGCTCGAACGAAGATGTCCTGAGTCAGTTCCTCGGCACGTTGGTGATCGCTCACCATGCGCAGGCACAGGCCGTACATCCTTCGTACGTGGATCTCGTACAGCCGCTCGAACGCGTCTGATTGGCCAGCTTGGGCACGTCGGACCAAGTCGTCCTCGTCCCAAACAGAGGCCCCGTCCAGCTTGTCTCTTGCAGTCAATTTGGGCTCGCTTGCTGTGTTCGCCCCAAAGGCAAAGGGGCTTTCCTTGAACACATTTTCGAGCACTTGCGCCGCCATCGCAACTCCCCCCGGATTCTGACCGGTATCAATTGGCTTTCGAAGGTTGGATGAGGGCGAGGGGGGTTTTGTTCGAATCGGGCCGCCGGGAGGGTAGGAGACAAAATGCGGCAACGAAAGCAGGACCGTCAGGTCCCCGTCCCTAGACCGCCACTTAGAGGAGTTAAGCCATTGATTGTCATGCACTTAGGTGATTGAAACCTGCCTGTCAACCACTGATCCACCGCGCGACCCTCCCCAATAACGACGTCTTTTCAGCGAGAGCCGCTTCTATGGCGGCTAGCAGTTGCCGTGCGCTCTGCCACCGCCGTCGCGGGTCCTTCTCCAAACATCGCATAACCATCCTGGCCACCGATCGGGGGATATCCTTTCGGTGTGTGGTGATGTCGGGTGGGGTCTCGTAGAGCTGTGCGTACATGATCAGCTCCGGTGTACTCTGACTGAACACAGGCTTGCCAGTGATCAGCTCATACATCAGCGCACCAACTGCGTAAATGTCGGCACGATGATCGATGGTATCGTGGCCGATAACTTGTTCAGGCGCCATGTAGGACGGAGTACCGAGAGGTATGCCAGCCATACTGATCCGCGAAGTCGGGGTCTGTTTCAGTGCCTTGGCTATCCCGAAGTCTCCCACCTGAGCGTGGTCGCA
>JBDGZZ010000008.1:0-47448 GCA_039588335.1 Gemmatimonadota bacterium
CGCTGCCAACGTCAGGCGGACATTCACAGCCGCCGGCCTCCTCGGACTGGTCGCGACAGTTTCGGCTTGCGACATCATTCCGGGAACCGGGCCGGACGACAACACCCAGTACCATTTCTTCAACGAAGTATCGCTGCCGGAATTCGAACAGTTGGTCCAAGACGGCAGCGCGCGAGTCGAGATCATTCTCGCCGAAGACGGGTTGGTCGCACGTGAAGTCGAGGTGCGTTCCGGTTCCGCCCTCGAGGATGAAGAGGAAATCGTAAGTCGTGTGGCATCGATTCAGGCCGAAGGAGATGAACGGTACCTCGTGCTCGAACTCGGCGATTTGGTGGTCGGCTTCAACGAAGGCACCACGTTTCGCAAGGGTGACGACGGGGTGAGTCTTGAGCAGTTCGTGGGTCATGTGACAGAATCAGTCAACTTCAACGAAGCTCCGACCATCAAGGCTGAGCGTGCACCCCGCGATCTTCCTCAGGATCCAAGCGACACTGCGTTTACAGCGCTGAGGATTTCACTGATAGGTGACGAACACGCCCGAGAGATCGACATCAACATCGATCCTGACAATCTGTTGCTCAATGACGGCCCACCGCCGGATGGCTGGATTCACGTGCTGGGTCTCATGATCGAGCTACGCGTAAGCGAGGGCATCACTCAAATACACTCCGAACGCGATGATCTCGAGAAGAAGGAGTTCGAAGGTAAGGTGAAGTCTGTGAGCGCCGATCTCACAACGTTCACGCTGGAAAACAACACGGTCGTACGTATCGTAGATGATACCAAGATAGCCTACGAACAAGGTGACAAGCATCGACTCGGTTCGTTGGCAGATGTCGCTGCAGCTCTCGAGGATGGCAAAGAAGTCTTCTCGGCTGGGTACGGTATCGTCGAGGGCAACGGCCCGCTTCAGCTCGCTGCCGTCCACGTCGTCTTCGAGATCGCCGCGCCCAAGATGGAAGGCTTCGAAGGATACGTCGACTCGGTGGATGTGACTGCCGGGACTCTGGTACTCTCAAATGGGCGCGTGATCGAGATAACCGACGGGACAAACATCAAACACGAAGCCGAATCGGACCTGTACCTCACTTCTCTCGCAACCGTTGAAGAAGCACTGGCAGCCGGCGAGACCGTTGTTGCCTGGGGTGAAGGCGACATCGTGAAGGAAGAGCCATTGACGATTCGTGCGGCCTGCATCGTCCTCAAGCTCGTTCCACCGCCCGCCGAGGACTTCGAAGGAGAAGTGGCATCAGTGAACGAGGCCGATGGGACTGTAACACTCACCAATGAGATAGTAGTCTTGATAACCGACGACACAGAATTCAAGCAGGAAGCCGGTTATCTGACTTCTTTCAGTGCCCTCGTCGAAGCGTTTGCGGCTGGTGAAAACCTGGTGGGATGGGGCGAAGGCATAGTCGAGAGCGAGAATCCTCTGACTATCCGAGCCGGCTTTGTGGCGTTCAAGCTGGCGCCCCCGCCCTTGGAGAGTTTCGAGGGAACCGTACTATCCGTTGATGTCGATGGTGGATCGCTCACGCTCACCGATGGCACGATCATCTGTGTGACCGACGCGACCAAAATTACTTACGAGGAAGGCGACGTTAATAGGCTTCCCTCGCTTCAGGCCGTGTCGGATGCCGTGACAGCAGGTACCACCGTATACACCGCTGGGGAAGGCGTCGTGAAGGGTGATGGTCCTCCACAGATAGAAGCGAAACAGATAGTGTTTGAGATATAGAACGGGGAGCAGGGTGCGGGGAGCGGTTATTCCGCTCCCCGCTTTTCGCTCCGACAGCTTACCTCGGGGTTGCGTCCGGCAGGCCCCCATCGACGGGAATGGTTGCTCCCGTAGTTGGCGTCTGGCGAGTGGCAAAGAACATCACTGCGTTGGCAACATGTTCCGCGGTGACCTTGGTCTTGAGCAAATTGCGATTTCGATAGTACTCCTCCAGGCCTTCCTCATCGAGTCCGCGCGCCCGCATGCGGTCGGGCCCAACTTCAGCCCAGAGACCTGACTTGCGCCCTTCGTGCGAAAAGACTGCGTCTGGCGCGACCATGTTCACCCTAACATCGATCTCGGCGAGTTCCAGACTGGCTATGCGGGCCAATTGGTGCGATGCGGCCTTGGTGGCACTGTACGCTCCGAACCCAGCTCCCGGAGCAAATACGTTCTTGGTCGATATGACTATGACATCTCCACCGCGGTTCTGCCGCTTGAACAGCATGGCGGCTTCGCGTAGCACGAGCAGGGTGCCCTCTATGTTCACTTGTTCCAATTGCCTGAAACGATCGAGGTGCATTTCACCCAGCGATGAAACGTGTGCCGTCCCTGCGTTTACCACCAATAGGTCGATCCCGCCCCACTCGTCGATCACTCGGCCGAAACGCTCGGTAACGGACTCCTCTTGCGTTACGTCGAGCGGCAGGCGCAACACTCGATCTCCATAGTCTTGGTGGAGTTCCTCCGCCATACTGTCCAGATGTTCACCTGCTAGATCGGTGACCGCCACGTGACAGCCCTCCTCCAGCAGCCGCTGGCAAATGCCGGAACCGATCGCACCTGCGGAGCCAGTCACCAGCGCCACGGTTCCCGTGGGGAGCGAACCGGCCTCGCGCCGCAACTTGGCCTGCTGAAACGAGTCATACTCCATAGCATACAGCTGTTCTTCGCTCAACCCCTCGTAGGTGCCACCGGACCCTGCGATCGCGAGCTTAACGGACAACGTCTGTTCTGTGATATCCCGTGCAATGACCGCTTCCCGCACATCATGGCCGACGCACACAGCCCCAAGGCCCGGAAGCATGATCACCCTGGGAAAACAGTATTGGGCCTGAATTGACGATCCGGAGTTGCGCTGAACGTAGTCGGAGTGCTCCTGGGAGAATCTGGCTGTCAGCTCCGCGAATTGGCGTCTCAATTCGTCCACATCGTCGAAACTGGGCTGCTCAACCCACAGGGGTAGCAGTCCGGTTCGAATCAAGTTGTCCGGGGTCAACGGCGGCGTGAGGGCGAGCTCCTTGCCATCTTCTGTTCCTAGAATCGATAGAATCTCTTCACTGATCCAGGGCTTCAGGATGGACCGTTCAGGCTTCACTAGCCCCCGTAGCACCGGGGCTATCGATCGATAGCGTTCCTCAGCCCGGCGGACCGCGTCCGGGAGTAATACGCTTGGTTTTATGGTCCGACTCCGTTGCAGATGGTCTTCGGCTCTGCTCGCCAATTCGATTGTCTTGCCGTAGGCATCCTGTGCCGTGTCTCCCCAAGTCACCAGTCCATGATGCATCAAGACCAAACCCTCTGACCCGGGATCGTCCTCGTATGCCCGTGCCACTACCTGGGCCAGCTGGAAACCGGGCTTAACATATGGGACAACCGTAACCCTCTCACCTAGAGCGTCGACGACGGCCCGATCTCCTCCCGACCGGTTAGTGAGAGCGAGTATCGATGCTGGATGTGTGTGGTCGACGTATTTGGCTGGTAGGAAGATGTGCATCAAGGCTTCGATCGAAGGCAAGTTGCTGGCCGGTCGCACGAGATGCAGGCACAATTCCGTCTTCATTTCGTCGTCAGGCAACATCTCCACTGTCGACAGTCCGGCGAGATAGTCCTGATCGAGTGCGACAAAGCCCGATTCATCGATCGAGCTCATGTCGCACCCCGATGCCTTGACGAAGGTGACGGCGGCATCGTTTCCGAACACATCGGGGAGCGTTGTCTTCACCGAGACGTTACCTCCGCCATGGAGCACCAGCTCGTGCTCTGCGCCGAGAAGCCGCGCCGAGTAGATGCGTTGGCCCAGATCGTGGCCTGTCTGGCCATCGAACTCGACCTCCATCCGTGCGACGTCTTCTTCTTTCCACCGATTATTCATGGTGCCTTCGGGACCGTCGCTAACTTTCCTCGTTCTTGAGTGTGTCGTACAGCTCGTGCGCTTCCTTTGGCTTCATACCCCCGTGCACAACTTCCCGTACTGCCCTTATCATTGCAGTGGGGGCGTCTGATTGAAAGATGTTGCGGCCCATGTCCACGCCTGCAGCTCCCTGATCGATGGCGTCTCGCGCCATCTGAAGGGCATCCAGCTCGGGCAGTTTCTTACCGCCCGCAATCACTATTGGTACCGGGCACGCTGCAGTAACGGTTTCGAATTCCGGTACGAAGTACGTCTTTACAAAGGCCGCACCAAGTTCGGCACAAATCCGTGTGGCCAAACCTATGTAACGAGCGTCTCGAGTCAGCTCCTTGCCCACCGCAGTTACGCCAAGGACCGGAATCCCGTACCTGTTACCCAAGTCGACCAGACGAGTCATGTTGTGAACCGTTTGGGTTTCGTTTGGCCCGCCAACGAAGACTTGCACTGCCATTGCCGCTACGTTCATCCGAATAGCATCCTCGACATCGACGGCGATGCGCTCATCTGACAGTTCCTTCAGGATGCTCGGGCCACCGCTCGACCGCATCACGATCGAATTGGCGAGAGAAGGGGGAATTAGCGACCGTAAGATTCCTCTCGTCAGCATCAGAGCGTCCGCGTAAGGAGCAATCGGCAGTATGGAAACGTCGATTCGCTCCAGACCCGTTGTAGGACCCTGGAAGTACCCGTGGTCGAACGCCAGCATGACGGTTTTACCAGACTCCGGATTGAAAACCCGGGCGAGCCTGTTCTTGAATCCCCAGTCACGGGAATTTGAGCCCTTCAGGAAGAAGACATCGCTCTTCTGTGGAACATCGAGGTGGTAGCTCTTCTGCGCGTCAGAGACATCAGCTTCCGGCATTTCTAGACTCCTTGGGTGCCGTTGAGTGGCCATAAAGATATCAGCATGGCATGCCGAGGCACGTAGATTCTCAAGCGGGTGTTGCAGCCACCTTCGAGCTCGTCGCCGTCCCAAATCTCCGGTGGAGCGCCGGGACTACCCAGATCTGCACCATCAGGGCAAGCACCAGTCCCGCCAACGAATCGATGGCATAGTGATTCTGCGTGTAGACGGTGGCGAGCGTAACACCTAGTGCCTCGACCGTCATCAGCACTGCAACCCACCGGGGGAAGTATATCCAGCCGATGTACGCACTGCTGACTGCCGCCGCTACATGTGAACTCGGGAACGAACAGCCCAGCGAATCGCCTGATGCTTGGAGCGTCTGGTTTATCCCATAGAAGAACCCAGATGTGTGCGGGCCTTGGAACGGCGCATGGAGAAAGTGCGGACCGTCAACCGGGAATACGGCGTATGTGAGGAAGCATATCAGATAGACCAGAACCAACCTGAAAGTCGTATCACGCAGTGCATCGTGGCGCCGTTGAAACAACAGGACCAACGGTGGCACGAACACCAGGAGGTAATAGCCCTCGTAGGCCAGGTACATCAGCTCGCTAAACCACAGGTCCGACATGCGGGGCAGCCAGACATTGTGAATCGCCACTCTGAAGACGAAGAGATCGAGCGCAGCTACAGGCCCGTCGCCGCTCTGGAGAGCCAGCACCGGTCGCAGGAGGTCTAGTTCTGGCCAGAATACGGCCAGAAACAGCAGCGGATAGATCTCGCGCAGGGTTCGCATCACCGGAGACAGTTCGGTCGGCGCCCTCGAGAACAGCCATGGCAGAACGAGTCCTACCAGGTGCGCTCCTGCAAGCAGGGCGGCAAACCCGACCTTCCCTACCTGCGACATCCAGAGGATCGCGAACACCAAGTTGTACCCCGCGACGACCCAATCCACGAGCAGCAGGTGCTGCTTCGGTTCTTTATGATTCACTATGATTCACTTTCGTTGTCCCCAAGATGTCGACGGCGTTCGACGCAGAGACCGGCAATTGGCTAACTCTGTTGCTTCACCGCTCTCTGCTCCCCACTCCACGCTCCCCACTCACCTCAGAGTATCTAAAACACCCCACTTCGTGGTCGTTTACCATTCCTGCCGCCTGCATGAAGGCATAGCATATGGTGGATCCGACGAACTTGAACCCACGTCCCTTCAGTTCCTTGCTCATCGCGTCCGACTCGCTGGTCTTGGCCGGAATCTGTCGTAGAGTATTCCACCGGTTTTGCTTCGTTTCACCGTCCACGAACTGCCAGATAAAGGCGTCAAACGAGCCAAACTCGTCTTGGATCTTGAGAAACGTCCCGGCGTTGGCAACCGTCGCAAGCACCTTCAGTTTGTTGCGCACTATGCCTGCGTCAGACAACAGACGATCGGTCTTTCGCTTCGTGTAGCGCGCAATCTTGGCAGGTTCAAAGTCGTCCAGCGCCTTTCTGAAGTTCTCGCGTTTGTTGAGAATTGTGGACCAGCTCAAGCCCGCTTGGAACGCATCGAGAACCATGTACTCGAACAACTTTCTGTCATCATGGACTGGCACGCCCCACTCTTCATCATGGTATGCCATCATGAGGTCGCTCCCAAGCGACCACTCGCAGCGGGAAATCGTCACTCGTCGTTCTCCCGCTCCGTCCGTGCGACCCGGACCACAGTCAGCGTGACCTCTTCCAGGATCTTGCGCAACCTACGTTCTGTTTTTCCAGCCAGAACCTGCCAGGCAGTCCGAGCCGCCAGGTAAGAACCACCAGCGACGGCCGCAAGCGTTCCCAGATCTATCGGGCTTCCTGTTGACACGCTAGTGCCCACCAACAGAGCGGCCCCGATCACACCGGTCACGCTGTACACGAATCCCGCCCCCGCTCCATAACGGCCACCGAGCCTGATCGACGTCTTGCCGCGACGGGGGGCGATCGCCACGTACGTTTCACCAGATGGGCCGCTCGATTTCCACTCGAACGCACCCAGCACACGACTCACTTCTCCGTGTCTCCCCGTCACCAACCTGATAGCATCGAGCAATTCGCCGAACTCGGTCTCCGGCACCTCTCCTTCGATTATTCGTGCTACTTGATAGGATGTCGGGGCACCCAGCAATGGGGCCTTCTTGGCTGTGGGTTCCGCATCGACGGCGGCCGCTGCTTCGGCAACGTAACGCGGATCGATTCCGACTTCTACCGCGACACGCTCCAATTCCGTCAGCGTATGGCTCTGGTCCTGTGATGCAGCATCCGGCCCCTGCTCCTGGAGAGTAGCCGCGCGCTTCAGGATCAGTGCCATCTCCCGATCACTGTATCTGCGTCTGTCTTTGGACGTGTCGCTCATGTCAGTCCCGAAGAGTAGTTTGGCACTACTTCCTGTAGTCCAGCGGTGGATCCCGATCCCCAACCAGAGACCAATACTCGAAGTCGGGCCCCCTCCGTTCCAATAGCTCGGTCCGAGCTTCCTCGATGACTTCGGGTGCATCGAACAGATCCACTGCGGTGAGTGCGAGAGTCTTGGCCGCTATCAGCATTCCCTTTGTACCGATGCTGGTGCCACCAGCCGCCACAGCCTGCCAGCTGTGCGCGGAAGTCCCTGGAACCCAGGTGGCGGCTCCCAGACCGGCGGTCGGCACGACCCAGCTTACGTCACCCACGTCGGTCGAGCCCATCCCCAGCTGCAGCCTGTACGGCTCTACTGCCGCCTCGTTACCGATCTCTCTTTCTGAGACCCCGAGCGTCTCATAGATCTGTCGTGCAAAAGCCAATTCCCGCTCGGTGTAACTCACTCCACCCACAATTCGCAGGTTCCGATCCATCAGCCTGGAAAGGACGTCGTTCGGGAGTAGACTGTGAATGCCATGTATTATCTCAAAGTCCATACTGGTGCCGGTTCCCAGCGCCGCACCTTCGCCCGCATTCAGAACTCGTTCCCAGATACCTTCGAGCACTTCCGCGTTGGGATGGCGCACGTAGTAGTAGACCTCGGCGAAGTCTGGAACCACATTGGGTGCGAAGCCACCCCTCGTGATCACGTAGTGGATACGAGTCTCCTGAGGCACGTGTTCGCGCATGAGGTTTACCATGCTGTTCATCGCTTCCACACCGTCCAGCGCCGAACGTCCACGATCCGGTGCACCGGCTGCATGGGTCGACAGTCCGTGGAATCTGAACTTGGCTGACCTGTTGGCAAGACTCGTCTCTGGACTCGCGTCATTGCGATCGCTCGGATGCCAATGGAGTACCACATCCACGTCTTCGAACAGGCCTTCACGAACCATGTACACCTTGCCGGCTCCACCCTCTTCCGCCGGGGTTCCGTACACACGGATCTCGCCACTTGCACCAGACTGTTCCAACCAGTGCCTCGCAGCTATGCCGGCAGCCAGTGAAGCCGTCCCGAACAGGTGGTGACCGCAGGCATGCCCCGCCCCCAATTCCGCCTTCGGTTGTCGATACGGTACCGAGTCCTGCGTTATACCCGGTAAGGCGTCAAACTCCGCCAGTATTGCTATCACTGGCTTCCCGTTCCCATAACTGGCGACGAAAGCCGTGGGCATCCCTGCTACTCCTGCTTCGACCGCGAACCCCGCGTCGCGCAACTGTTCCTGCAGCAGGGACGAACTCCGCTCCTCCTGATACCCCACCTCGGCATATCCCCAGATCTTCAGAGCGATGCCCGTGTATGCCTCTTCCTGACTCTCCAGTTGGGCCAGGATTCGGTCTCGTTCCACCTGTGCTTGCACCACAAACGGACCGGCCAACGCTAGCGAGAACAGTATCGCGAGTGTCTGTACTGCGGGCTTCATATCGTGACTCCTGAGTAGGGGCGAGGAGACATATTACACGCCGGGCATACGCCTGTCAGCTACCGGCCTGGCTGGCTGCCCTCGCCAACCGACCCGCCAATGCACATCTTAGGTAAACGCGGTCAAAGACTACGGCACGAACGGGAGTTACCAATGGAACGCAGAACATTCCTCCAGGCAGGTCTAGCACTCGGTGTCACCGGGGTCGGCGGGGTGGCGGTTCCTCGAGAGGCCTTGGCGCTCTCCTTGCGCAAACCGGCAGATGGATCCTTGAGACTCAGTTCCAACGAGAACGCTCTGGGATTGGCTCCCGCGGCGAGGCAGGCCGTGATAGACGGCATCGTTGAAGCCAACCGCTACCCCGGTGCCAAACGCCGAGAACTAATTGACGCGTTGGCAGAGAAGCATGGAGTCTCGGCCGACAGCATCGTGCTGGGCTGTGGGTCCACAGAGGTCTTGCAGGTAATGGTGCAGTCGGGTGCCTCCCGCAGATCCCGCCTGGTCACCGCCGATCCAACCTTCGAAGACGTCTTCGACTATGGGGGACCTGAGACCTACAACGTGGAGCGCGTACCCATTGACGGTAACATGGCGCATGACATCGACCGCATGCGAGAACTCACTGCCCGTTCCTGGGATCCGGTGCTCGTATACATCTGCAATCCCAACAATCCCACCGGAACCCTCACGCCGTGCAAAGATATCGACGCGTGGATCGAGACCGCTCCTGACAACGTGAGGTTCATGATCGACGAGGCATATTTCGAGTATGTCGACGACCCCGGCTACTGGTCGGCGATCAAATGGATCGACCAGCGTCCCAACGTGGTGGTGGCACGTACGTTCTCGAAGATCTACGGAATGGCCGGAATGCGACTGGGATACGGCATCGCACATCCGGATACGGCGGCACACATCAGGAGATTCATGTGCCAGGTCAACGCTAATGAACTAGCTCTCCGTGCGGCTCTCGCCTCGTTGCGAGATGACGGACTCGTTGGCCGCAGTATCGACGCGAACACGCGTGCGAAACAGATTCTCCATCATTGCCTCGAAGATCTCGATCTGGAATATCTGACAAGCCAAACGAACTTCGTTATGCATCGCATCAATGGCGATCTGAACAAATACAGGGAACGCATGAGAGAGTACGATGTAAGGGTCGGTCGTCCTTTCCCACCAATGCTCACGTACAACCGTCTTTCACTTGGGCTTCCCGAGGAAATGGAACAATTCACTGGCATTCTACGGGAGTTCAGACAGAAGGGATGGATATAGGGTACATCCAGGAATCGGCCAGTACGTGCTCAAACCACGCCAGATCCTAGGCAAGTACCGTGTCGTATCCCGCATCGGGGAGGGTGGCTTTGCCACCGTGTATAAGGCTTACGACACGATCGAGGGTATATCGGTTGCCCTCAAGATTCCCCACAAGAAGCTACTGACCAAAGATGTTCTGGAGAGTTTCCGCAAGGAGGTTCGGGTCACGGCCGGGCTCGATCACCCAAACATCCTGCCGATCAAGAACGCGAGTTTCATCGACCGACAGTTCGTGATCGTCTACCCGTTGGGCGAGGGTACCCTGGAGCAGCGGCTTCGCAAGCGAGTTGCGGGACGTACTGCTCTGGAATATGCCGGCCAGATGCTGGAGGCACTTGCCTTCGCCCACCAACACAGAATCATACACTGCGACATCAAGCCAGAGAACTTCATTCTGTTTTCCGGAGGGCGCGTGAGGCTAGCCGACTTCGGCATTGCCAAGGTAGTGCAGAGAACCGCCTTGCTGAGTGGCAAGGGAACCGGCACCCTCGGTTTCGTGGCGCCGGAACAAGCACTGGGAAAGCCCTCACTCAGATCGGACGTATTCTCGCTGGGACTGGTGCTCTACCGGATGTTCGCCGGTCAACTCCCCGAATGGCCTTACGAATGGCCGCCGCCGGGATTTGCTCGTATCAAACAGCGTGTAAGCGCTGACTTTTTGGCATTTGTCAGACGAGCACTCGAACTCGACGAGCGTAAACGATACAAAGACGCAATCCAGATGCTGGCGCGATTTCGGCGAACAAAGAGTCACGCACTGCGGCGGGGCCGGCGACGCTACAAGAAGCCCACCAACTCGCAATCTGACTGGAGGGAAATAAAGCTCCGTAACTTCAAACGACAGTACGGTACACCCCTGGCCACCCGGTCGACATGCGGCCGATGCGGCGGACCCACGTCGGAAGCCATGAAACACTGCCCCTGGTGTGGGGCGGCGAGACGCATCTACCGCGGGCCAACTTCCTTTCCCAAACGCTGCCGGCGCTGCGGACGCGGCGTCAAGCTGGACTGGCGGTTCTGCGGATGGTGCTATGGTGGAGCCATAGGCCCCGCCGAGACACGTGAGTATTCGGACGTGCGGTACACTGGACGTTGTTCAAGCAGCTCGTGCGGCAGGAAGCACCTCATACCATTCATGCACTTCTGCCCCTGGTGCCGGACCAAGGTCAAGCGCAAATGGAGGGTCTCCGAATCCGACCGGAGATGCAAACGCTGTGGATGGGGAGTACTTGCTGATTATTGGGACTGGTGCCCCTGGTGTGGCCGCAAACAGTAGCTGTCGGTGTGGCTTAAGTACATTGTTTACAATGGCTTACAATAGCTGCAGCTAGCCCACACGGCAGCCGGGCCTACCACGTCCTAACCCAGCAGAGCGTTTCGCTGGATTCCACAGCCCGAGCAGGTACTTTACTTCTTTATGGCACTCGTCGATCGTTGACCGTGCACCCCTGACTCGTACCTCTACATCCACTCGCAAAGTGCTGGAGTTCGCATGCGTAGATCGATCCTTCCGACCGCGCTCCTGATCTGTTTAGCGCCTGCTCTTTCTGCCCAGGACGTTGGGCCTCGCGCCATGACTACCGACGACGGCCTGAACATGGCCAGGGTCGGTGGGGCAATCATGTCCCCTGACGGAGAGTGGGTCTTCTACTCCAAATCGGAACTCAATTGGAAAGAGAACAAAACGGACACCAAGTACTACATGGTTTCAGCTGAAGGCGGGGAACCGTTTCAGTACATAGGTGAGGCAGGAGGCAGTTCGTTTCAGTTCTCCCCCGACGGCAAGCACCTCTCTTTCAAACGATCGGTAGACAAGAAGCAGCAGATCTTTCTCATGCGAACCGTCGGCGGTGAGGCGGTTCAACTCACCGAACACGAGAGCAGCGTGGGATCGTACAAATGGAGTCGAGACTCGCAGAAGATCTTCTTCGTCGCATCCGAGCCTCGGAGCAAGGAAGACGAGCAGAGGCATGAAGACGGATACGACGCGATCTTCGTCGATGAGGGACCGAACGGCCAGCAGGAAGGTAGTTGGAACAACCTGTGGCAGTTCTCGATCGCAGAAAAGGAGGAGGCCCGAATCACGGACGAGCAGTTTATCGTCGGCAGTTTCGACATTTCTCCCGACGCCACCCGTATCCTGTTCACCGCACGGCATGAGAACCGCCGCAACCAGGGGAATCTGTCGGAGATCTATCTGTTCGATCTCACAGACTCTACTAAGACCCACGTCACCCAGAACCAGGCTCCGGAAGGCGGTGTCTTGTGGGCACCTGACGGTCAGTCATTCCTATATTCAGCTGTCGGTACCGACGAGTGGGATTTGAGACAAAGCAAGTTGTGGCTGATGGATCTCGACACCCGCGAGTCGCGGTTGTTGTCCGATCGATACGAGGGAAGCATATCGAACCCTACCTGGGCTCCTGACGGGAAGACGATCTTCTTCAATGGTCGGCAGCGAACCAACTCGAACTTGTACAAGCTCGACGTCGGGTTGGATGAAGTGGAGCAACTGACCGACGCCACCGGTATTCTGAGCGTCAGCTCTTATTCCAGAGACCGGTCCAAGATGGTCTACTCGTTCCAGGATTTCGACACGCCCGCTGACCTCTACGTCTCGGCTACGTCACGACTAGATGCGACGAGGCTCACGAATGCGAATCCGTGGGTGGAGACCGACCTCACGCTGGCCAGCGCGGAAGTGATCAAATGGCAGAGCAAGGACGGAACGGAAATCGAAGGCATACTAGTACTACCCAACGGGTATGAGCGCGGCACGCCACTTCCGCTCTTGCTCCACGTACACGGTGGGCCCGCAGGGGCTTTCACCAACAGCTTTCGTTCCAGCTACCACGTTTGGGCCGGGCTCGGCTACGCCCAACTCCTTCCGAACGTGCGCGGTAGTAGCGGCTACACGGACGAACTCCTGCGCGGCAACATGGGGGACATCGGAGGTGGAGATTTTTGGGACCTCATGACCGGCGTGGACTATGTGATTGAGCAGGGATACGCGGACTCCGGCAAGATGGGCATCAGGGGCTGGAGTTACGGCGGTATTCTAGGCAGCTGGACGATCACGCAGACGAACCGATTCAAAGCAGCATCATTGGGGGCGATGGTGTCAGACTGGACTTCCGAGTACGGACCCGGTTTCAATTACGATGTCCGGCTGTGGTACATCGGCGGGACACCTTGGGACAATCCGGAAGGTTTTCGACAAAAGTCCTCCCTGACGCACGTCAAGAACGTGGAAACTCCAACATTGATATTGCACGGCATCAACGACCGCACAGATACCGAACCGCAAAGCATGATGTTCTTTGCGGCCCTCAAAGACCAGGGCAAGACTACCCGCTACATAAAGTTCCCAAGAGAGCCACACGGGTTCCGGGAGCCACGGCATCAGAGAACCCGTGACATAGAAGAGATCAAGTGGATTCAGAAGTACGTTCGCGGACTCGAATGGACGCCGTGGGAACGGGAAGATGACAAGAACAAGGACGAGAATGAGGATGAGAAGGTGGTGACCGGCGGCAGCGGACGTGGGACGGTATGGCGTTGACCGTACTCGGCCATTCTTAACCGACTCTCGGCATTCTGGTAATGGCACTGCTCAAGTCAGATCGCCTCACTAAACAACTGTCGTTGCTCGACGTGTATTTGATCAGCACCGGAGCGATGTTCAGTTCCGGCTTCTTCCTCCTGCCCGGCATCGCGACGGCCGCTGCCGGTCCATCGGTCGTGCTGGCGTACGCGATTTCGGGCCTGCTCATTGTACCAGCGATGCTGAGCCAGGCTGAATTGGCAACTGCGATGCCACGGGCAGGAGGGGCCTACTACTACCTGGATAGAACTCTTGGTCCGCTAGTAGGTACGGTGGGTGGTTTCGGAGCTTGGTTTGCGTTGATGCTGAAGAGCGCGTTCGCTCTGATTGGAATCGGGACGTACTTGGCGCTCTTTTTCGACATCCCATTCAAGCCCATTGCCGTCACGTTTGCAGTCATCTTCGGCATCCTGAACATCTTCGGTGCCAAAGAGACGACCGGGCTGTTGCGGTGGCTCGTTTTCGGCCTACTCACGATCCTGGCCTTTTTCGTGGTAGATGGGTTGGTGAACGTCACATCGTACGGATTCGCTGAAACACACCGCACCCGCTTCACCCCGTTCATGGAACACGGAGTCGATGGCCTACTCAGCACGGTCGGCCTGGTCTTTGTCTCCTACGTAGGCCTCACTCAAGTGGCCACTCTCGCGGAGGAGGTCAAAGACCCGGACCGCAACATCCCACTGGGAATGACACTCTCTCTCGTGAGTGTGACGAGTATCTACGTGATTGGCGTCGCAATCATGGTGGCGATTCTCGGCTCAGACGCCCTGGGACAACCCAGCCTCACACCTGTAGCAGACGCGGCAAGAGACATGTTCCACTGGCTGCCACCCAGGGTCGGCGAGTTCCTCCTGGTGGGCGCAGCAGTGGCCGCATTCGCTTCCATGTCCAATACGGGCATTCTTGCAGCATCCCGCTACCCGCTGGCCATGGCGCGCGACCACCTCATCCCAAAGGAATTCGCTACGCTGGGCCGTTTCCGCACTCCTGTCGGGTCCATCGTCCTCACTTGCTCGGTGCTTATTCTGTTCTTGCTTGTGTTGGATGTGCGGGGCGTCGCAGAGATCGCAAGCGCACTGCAGCTCACGCTCTTCGGGTTGCTCAATATCGCGGTAATCGTAATGCGGGAGAGTCACATCGAGAGTTACGACCCTGGCTTTCGATCGCCACTTTACCCGTGGGTTCAACTCGTCGGGATCGTCGCACCTTTGATTCTGGTTGCCGAGATGGGATGGCTCCCCTCACTGTTCACAATGGGTGTGTTTGCAGCCAGTGTAGGGTGGTATACCTACTACGCGCGTGGTCGTTTGGCACGTGACGGTGCCATTTATCACGTATTCGAGCGCTTGGGCCGCCGCCGTTTTTCCGGCCTCGACAGCGAGCTTCGCGACATCATGAAAGAGAAGGGTGCGCGCGCTGCAGATCCGTTCGACGAAGTGGTCGCGCGTGCCTTTGTAATCGATCTACATACGGGCGCCGACTTGGATGAAATCGTCAGGGAGGCGTCCGGGCTGTTACAACACCGTGTTCCGGCAAGCACTGCCCAACTCGTCGAAGGGTTCAGCCGCGGTATCAGAGGAGGGGCGACACCCGTGTCACACGGAGCCGCGTTGCTGCACATGCGGTCGCCGGACTTTGAATCATCTGAATTGGTGTTGGTTCGCTGCGGCAGCGACCTACAGATCGATGCGAACAACAGCGAGATGGCTCGACAGGCAGCGGAAAACCCCATTCGTGCCGTCTTCTTGCTGGTGAGTGGAGAAGGAGACGCGGGGCGTCACCTTCGTATACTGGCACAGTTGGCTGGTCGCATCGAGGATGATGACTTCATGGACGAGTGGATCTCCGATCGTGATGAACAGGAGCTGAAGGAGACTCTCTTGCGTGACGACCGTTTCCTGTCGCTTCGCTTACGATCTGGCACCACTTCAGAGCCGTTGATCGGCAAAGCACTCAACGAGCTACGCCTACCGGAGGGCAGTCTCGTAGCGTTGATACGCCGCTACGGCGAGACCCTCGTACCCAGGGGACGCACGGTTCTGAGAGAAGGAGACCGGTTGACTATCATCGGCGCCCCTGCCGGACTGCGCGAAGTCGAGACGAAGTACGGTGGTGCGCACGACACGAGAGAGTATCCCGTTCAGAGGAGATAATAGAACCGACGCCGTTTGTCCGCCCTGTTACTGGCGGTGACACCACTAACGATGCACGCCCAAAATCGACTCACCGGTAATTCGTTCGCCACACGATCCGAGGCGGTCGCTCGGAACGGCATGGCCGCTACGAGCCAGCCTTTGGCCACCCAAGTGGCACTCGAGATACTCAAGCAGGGAGGCAGCGCCCTAGATGCTGCGATAGCTGCAAACGCTCTCCTCGGTCTGGTCGAGCCTACTGGAAGCGGCTTGGGCGGCGACCTGTTCGCGATGGTCTGGGACGCTGAGACCGAACAATTGAGTGGGTTGAATGCAAGCGGTCGTTCACCGAGGTCACTCACACTGGAGGAGTTCCAGCGGCGGGGCATCTCCAAGATTCCGTCTTACGGACCGTTGCCCGTGTCAGTACCGGGTACCGTCGACGGCTGGTTCGAGTTGCACGGCAAGTTCGGCAAGCTGTCTGTGGAGGATATCCTCACACCAACCATCAAGTACGCTCGAGAAGGCTACCCCGTCACAGAGGTCATTGCCCACCAATGGAAGGACGGAGCGCACGCCCTCGAGGAATGGCCTGGTTTCTCTGATGTCTTCATGCCGGGAGGTAGAGCACCGGAGAAGGGTGAAATTTTCTGCAATCCAGCTCTGGCCAACACACTGGAAACGATCGCGAGCGGTGGTAGGGACGCATTCTATGAAGGGGAAATCGCACGGACGATCGACGGGTACATGAAGCGGGTAGGCGGATTCCTGTCGTATGACGATCTCGCGGCGCACACAAGCCAGTGGGTTGAACCGGTGTCGACCCAATACCGAGGTCATACGATCTGGGAACTGCCCCCTAACGGCCAAGGAATCGCCGCTCTGCAGATGCTCAACGTCCTGGAAGGTTACGAGATAGCGGCAATGGGATTCGGTAGTGCGGAATACATCCACGTCCTGACCGAGGCCAAAAAACTAGCGTTCGAGGACCGTGCCAGATTCTACGCCGACCCGTCATTCAATGAGATACCGGTCGACTGGCTGGTTTCCAAAGAGTACGCGACACAGCGAAGGGACCTCATCGATCCGAGCCGAGCTGCCTGCCAGTATCCCACCGGCGATCCAATGTTGGAAACTGGTGAGACTGTCTATCTCACGACCGCTGACAACCACGGAAACATGGTCTCGCTGATCCAAAGCAACTTTCGGGGAATGGGGTCGGGAATGACTCCTGACGGACTGGGCTTCGTTTTACAGGATCGCGGAGAACTGTTCAATCTCGCCGAAGGCCACTTCAACAGCTACGAGCCGGGAAAACGTCCATTCCATACGATCATCCCTGCTTTTGTCACCCAGGATGGTAAGCCCTTCATGAGCTTCGGCGTGATGGGTGGAGCGATGCAGCCTCAGGGGCACGTCCAAGTGCTGGTCAATCTAATCGACTTTGGAATGAACCTGCAGGAAGCGGGCGATGCACCGCGCGTTCGGCACACAGGGTCCTCTGACCCGACCGGTGAGGTGATGACCGACAGCGGCTTTCTGAACCTCGAGTTCGGTTTTGCCCACGAAGCGATCCGCGATCTCGTTGCGAAAGGGCATGCGGTCAGATACACCCGTGACGGCTACGGCGGGTACCAGGCAATCATGTTCGACCGAACCAACGGAGTCTACTTCGGAGCCTCCGAATCACGTAAGGACGGTTACGCTGCCGGTTATTGACCGCCTCGCCTTACCTATTCCTTCTTCCTCTCCGGTACCGGTGGCGCCTGATCCACCGGAATTGGCGACACATATGGCTTGCCGGCTTTCGCATCGGCGAAGAATCCACGCGCTCGGTCCAACAGCGCCGGATCGGTCAACATGTCGACTCCTGTGAGAGCCAGCACCTTGGTCGCAACCATCGCTCCCAGCACGGCTCCATCCGTACCATGTGATGCAGCGGTTGCCCAACTGTGCCAGGGCACTCCGGCAGCGGCTGTCGTCACGCTGAGACCCACTGTCGGCGTAAGGTGACTCACCTCAGCTACGTCAGTCGAGCCACCACTAACGGGCAGCGGCTCATCGGCGAGCGGCTTGATCTCGACGTTCATTCCCGTTTCATCCAAGTTCAACGACCGCTGTAATGCACGTGCGAATTCCTGGTCACTATCACTGAACTCAGGAGCCCCCACCGCCTCCAGATTCAGCTGCATTGCCTCTTGTAACGGCCGGTTGAACAACATTGCGTGGACTCCTGTTATCAACTCCACTTCGTGGGTCGTACGCGTTCCCATTGCCGCACCCTCAGCGATATCGAGGATCCAGTTGTAATACTCATCCACCGCCGCACGATCAGCCTCGCGTACGTAGTACCACACCTTGGCATACTCTGGAACCACATTGGGCGCCTCGCCTGCTGACGGCATGACATAGTGGATTCTCGCGCTTGGCTTCACGTGCTCACGCATCAGGTTCACACCATAGTTCATCAGCTCAACGGCATCCAAGGCACTGCGGCCGTTCCACGGATCGGCAGACGAGTGAGCTGCCTGGCCAAAGAACTCCACGGTGAAGTTGTTGAGAGCACGTGACCGTTCGTTGTTGACCGCGTTCTCGAGTCCTGGATGCCACTCCAGCGCCGCGTCGAGGTCATCGAACACTCCCGCGTTGGCCATGTACACCTTGCCGACAACGGTCTCTTCTGCAGGCGTACCGTAAAGCCGAACTGTGCCAACCAGGCTATGCCGGTCGATCACCCTCTTGAGGGCCATTGCCGCCCCCACCGAAGCTGCACCAAACAAGTTGTGGCCACATCCCTGACCGCTAGTCACCCCGTCTTCTCTCTCAGCGCGATGCGGAACCGGCGCATTGCCGACGCCGGGCAGAGCATCGTACTCCGCCAAAATCCCTATCACTGGCTGGCCGCGTCCATAGGACGCGATGAATGCGGTCGGCATGCCTGCAACTCCTCGCTCAACTGCGAAACCATCCGCTTCGAGCAGGTCGGCCAGGAACTCGGCCGATCGGTACTCGAGCATCGCCGTTTCGGAGAAATCCCAGAGCGTGGTCGAAATGCGCTGGATTTCACCTGCGAGGTCATTTGTTGCCTGGATGACCGCCTGCTTTTCCGAACTCATACCCTGGGCAGTAGCTGGCTGGGGCTGCACGATGAATGGGCCCGTTATCAGTAGGCCGGTTAGCACACCGGTGTGCCAGCGGCCGCATACGTGCCCGTCACTGCGATGGTTCATCTGCGTCTCCAAGTGGGGTGTGATTGCCCAAGCGGGCACGCCCGCCCGGTAAACTGGACTCGCAAACGGTAATCTGCTTCCAAGTCGAGCGCCAGCCGGGATCGCCCGAACAGCCTCAATGACTGGCCCAGCGCGCCCATCATACATATCCTTAGCTGAGTCGACAGCTCCAATTAACTGAGCGGAAGCTTCACAATCCATATAAGACAGTTCGGCAGGTACATCTACCCAGTTGCGTACCTTGCAGCGATTTGCCTGGGCCCACCGCACTCGGCGGTGGCCCAGGCCGAAACCGGCGCGTCCAGGTCCCTGAACGCGGGCGCGACGGACCAACCGATCGACCCCAACCGGGCCCTCCGCCCCAGCATACGAGCAAGGCTCACTGCGACACCGATTGATGTCGACGGAATTCTGGACGAGCCCGGCTGGCAGTTGGCGGACTCGACCACGGGGTTCACGCTCAACCTGCCCCGAGTGGGTTATCCGGCGTCGGAGAGAACTGTCGTGCGTATTCTGTACGACGACGAACGGTTGTACATCGGGGCAACGATGTATGACTCCGAGCCCGACCGGCTCACCATTTCCGGCCTGGAACAGGACTTCCAGACTCACAACTCGGATCTCTTCGGCCTGTCGATAGACACCTACTGGGACAAGCAGAACGCTTTCCTGTTTGCGGTCAACCCGGCAGGTGCGATCTTCGACGCGCAGGTTTTCAACGACAGTCGGTACACCAACCGCGCTTGGGAAGGAGTGATATACGCCAAGACGAGCGTACATGACTACGGCTGGACTGCCGAGATCGCCATTCCATTCACAACGCTGCGGTTCAATCAAGTCGGTCACGAACAGACCTGGGGCATGAACTTCCTGCGCAGGGTTCGTCGCAAGAACGAGGACGCATACTGGGCGCCCATCGATCGCCAGTACCGTGTCCACAAGATGTCACAGGCGGGAACTCTCACGGGCCTGCAAGAGCTGCGACAGGGACGGAATCTCACAATAAAGCCGTATGTCAGTGCAGCTCGCCAGGTTGGTGGGCTCAGGATCGACGACTACGGTAACGATTTCAAGGGCGGGTTCGACATCAAGTATGGAGTGACACCGCGGATCACCCTCGACCTAACGGCTTTCACCGACTTCTCCCAGGTGGAGGTGGATCAGGAGCAAGTCAATCTCACTCGGTTTCCTCTCTTCTTCCCTGAAAAGCGCGACTTCTTCATGGAGAACGACGGGATATTCACCTTCGCTGACGTGACCGAGCGCAATTACCGTACTGGGTCCTCTCCGCGGGACTTCACTCTGTTCCATTCGAGACGGATCGGTTTGTCTCCCGACCGTCGGCCGGTGCCCATCGTTGTGGGGGCCCGGCTGACGGGCAGGACAAGCGGGTTCGAGTTTGGTGTCCTCAATGCTCAAACTCGGGAAAGCTTCGGCATACCACCGGAAAACTTTGCAGTTGCCCGAGTCAGAAGAAGCATCTTTGACGGCAGTGACATAGGCCTGATGTTCATAAACCGGCAGGTCACCGGATCCGATGCGCCTGAGGCATTCAACCGGAGCTACGGGGTCGATGCGGATTTCAGACTGCTCGGGCACATGGTCGTCAATTCGTATTTCGCAGCAACTGACGAAACCAACCGACTGGGCGATAACAAGGCCGGCCGGCTGCAGGTAGCCTGGCGCGACCCCGTGTGGGATGCATCAGCCTTCGTGAAGCAGGTGGGCGCTGCGTTCAACCCCGGGGTCGGGTTCGTTCGTCGCAGAGGAATGCGCCAGGCATTCGCCACGGTGGGTGCACATCCCCAACCTGGTATCCGACAAATCATTGAAGTCAATCCGTACATCGACCTGAATCTGATATCCAACCTTCACTGGTCACTCGAGACCCGCAGTGTAACAGGAGGTTTGGGGACTACGTTCATAGATGGCAGCATTCTAACGTTCGAATACCACAACAACCTAGAGCGACTAGCCGAGCCTGAGACCATCGCGGGAGTGGAGCTAAAGCCCGGCGAGTATGGTTTTGCCGATGCAGCATTGTCGTATGTGTCGAGCGGTGCCCGTTGGTTAGCGGGTGTGGTGCGGCTGGCCCGGGGGGGGTTCTACGATGGAGACATTACGTCCGTTGGCGGAACCGCGGTATTGCGCCCCGACTATCACATTTCCTTCGACTTCTCAGTTGAGCACAACGACCTGACGCTGGCAGACAGCTCGCTCACAGCGGACTTGTTCAGCGCTAGAATCCGGTATGCGTATTCGACTGACTTCTTTGCCAGTGCGTTCGTTCAGTACAACAATTCGGCCAATGAAATCATCACGAATCTGCGCCTAAACCTGATTCATGCCCCGCTGAGTGACGTCTTCCTGGTCTACTCCGAACGCAGGAACATACGCACGGATGTTCTGCTGGATCGACTCTTGACTGTCAAGGTTACGAAGCTGTTCGCCTTCTAACGACCGAAACGCAGGACGATTTCCTGCTGCCCCGGCTCGACCGACACCTCCTCTTCTCCTCCCCCTGGCCACCTGACCCATAGACCTGTTACCGTTCCGTTGACTCCCATGACCTGAACCGACCCGTTCTGCGACCAGTAACCGCTACCCGCTTGGACTTCGCGCATCGGTCCTTTGCGATCTCCATAGATCAGTCTGACCATGGCGCCGACTCCGTGTGGGTTTCCCGGTGCACCGATGAGACGCACCCGTACACCAGGGCTCGTTCCATCATTGCGGTAGAGCTTTGTCTCAGCCCCATTCTGCGTCACAGCGAGATCGAGCCTGCCATCCCCGTTGTAGTCCGCGTAAGCGGCTCCCCTTTGGTCACCATAGACCGCGATACCTGATACCTGGCCCGCAACCGGATCGAGGTGACCAGAACCGTCACCCCTTAGGAGCAACCCTCGACCTGCATCGAAGCGAGGCGTCTCGATCTCGGTCGTGAACAGGTTCTGTGTCATGAACAGGTCCTCGTGCCCGTCACCGTCGAAGTCGGCGACACCAACGTAGGAGCTGGGAGCAATCTGTGCCTCGCCCGGCAATGGGATGGCCTCGTACGTGCTGTCACTACTCAAGAACACCAAGTGATCGAACGATGTAGCATCCAAGCGCCCGGCCGTTTCCAGTTGCGGGCCAAGGATTTCGTCCAGCGTTGCGTCAGCAAACGCCATGTGGGTTGGAATTCGTTGCTGAACTCGGGGCATCGCGTTCTTGATTCGCGTGAACGACTCCAGCGTGAACGTACCCTGGCGCTCGTCGTCGAACTGCGCCTCAACAACGTCGAGCGTACCGTTCCGGTCGAAGTCTGCGTAATACACCAACAGGGGGCGAGCATCGGTCATCCTGTATTTCGTGTTTCGCCCCCAACTCGTGGCTACTATGTCGGGGCGACCGTCCTCATTCAGATCACCCGTTGCTATCCCAATCCAGCGACTCTTGTACGCGGCAAGAACATTGTCTGGGTCTCCATCTCTGAACTCGGCCCCTTCGTTCATCAGCAACTTCACGGGGCCCCATTCGAGAGCCAACAGCAGATCAGGATCTCCGTCTACATCGACGTCAGAAAACACCGCCGCCGATACCAGGCCGACTGATGACAACAGGGGCTCGCTTGCTTCATCCAACTCAAACCGCCCTGATTCGTTGCGATAGAGCCTCGACGAGGCAGCGACCGGGTATGCTGCAGGAATGACTCTACCACCCACGAAGAGGTCCAGGTCTCCGTCGCTATCGTAGTCGGCGAGCGCAAGCGGGCCAACAGAGCTATTGTAGCCCGGAACCACCGTGCTAGCCCGCCCGGTACTCCGGTGCACGTCGAACGATTGTACGGAAGCCACAGCCAAACCATCACTCGGTGATCCTGCCGTGTAGTTGGACTGCCCCACGAGAAGTGTGGCATTGCCGTCATCACCGGGCAGTCCCAGAACTGTGGTCTGGTCGTACGGCGCGGTGTTCGACTGAAGGACTATCTCACGCAAGCGTCCGTTGTCGTTGCGGAACAGCGCAAGTCTTCCACCCTGTCCCGACGGAATCGCCAGATCTTCATCGCCGTCGTTGTCCGCGTCGTACCAGGTGATCCCGGGACCGAGCAAACTCAGCGTGTTTTGTAGCAGCGGCTGACGAGCGAAGTCGTCGAACGCCAAGTCGACATGCTTGTGGCCCAACTCCGCCGAGACATCGGTAAACCACTGCGGAGATGAAGTTGAATCGGTTTCCGTGAGCACGGCTTCATTCATTTCCCCTTGCGATGGTTCCCGGATCTCGTACAGCCGGTTCGCCCTGGCCCTCTGGATCTCAGTTCTCTTCCCGTTGTGCCAACTGACGACAATCGTTACTTCGGTGGCTTCTCCTGTAGCGAAGGCATAAGTCGGATCGGAGCTGGAGAGATAGAGGCCACCGACCGTCACCTCCTTCTGTTGCTGTCCGGCCGGACCACCCAAAACATGGATCTTGGAGCCGACCCCGTACGTGTTCGGTGCCTCTCCAACAAGCTTCACTGTGATCCTCGGCGCAGTAGCATCGTTCCGATAGATACCCGCCGGGAATCCGAGTCTGTTGGCTACGACATCGAGGTCGCCGTCACCATCGAGGTCACCCGTTGCAGGGCCGTGAGAAATGTCCTCTTCATCGGCAAAACCCCATTTCTGCCCCACCTCTTCAAAAGTCAGATCGCCGTTGTTCCGAAAGATCACATTCCTCAGGTGTAGCCTCGGGAAGAGAAACCGCTCGCGCCGCCAGTCCATCCTCCTGACGGTGTTCGCGAGACGGTTCTGTATGTCGAAGTCCATCACATCCCACGTGTGGCCAGTGAGCACCAGAATGTCTTCATACCCGTCCAGGTCGACATCCAAGAAGAACGTTGCCCACGACCAGTCGGATGCTTGCACCTCCGCAAATTCGGCAACCTGAGCATAGGTCCCGTCACCCCGGTTCACATTCAAGGTGTTACGCATCAACTGGGGCCGGTCATCGATCTTCCCAACCACCTTTGGAAACGGAGTGTGCGACGGCTTCTGTGTCCTGCGGCGTCTAGGATCACGGCTGAGCATGTCAGCCTCGAAGATATCTATGTCGCCGTCGCGATCGATGTCCGAGAAATCGACTGCCATTGCCGAATTGCTGGTAGTTCTCAGAGCTAGTCGCGCTATCGCCTGAAAGGATCCTGTTCCGTCGTTGATCCATACCTGGTCGGGATCCTCGAAATCAGCCGCGACATAGAGATCCTGGTCCCCATCGTCGTCAAAATCGTAGAAGCGGGCGGAGAGATTGAAGTACTCCAATTCCTCGCTGAGGGGTTCGCCATCTTCATCGAGAAAACGCCCTGAAGTCAAAGGGATTCGCTCAAACTTCCCACTGCCATCGTTCAGGTAGAAGAGGTCCGGCTCCGCTCGCTGTGTTCGAACGACGGCATCCAAGTCTTCTCTGACGCGTACGTTGAAGTACTCTGTGAAGTTGGGGGCTACTTCCCATCTGTCTCCAACCTTCCGCAGCGTACGTGCGAAAGTCCGCTCCTCAGGCGCGTATACGTCCTCGACCCTTAGAACACGGTAATTCGCAACATACAGATCCAAGTCCTCGTCTCCATCCACGTCCGCCAGAGTCGCGGTAGTACTGCCGAACCCTGAATCGAGCCCTGCCTCCTCCGATTGCTCAGTGAAGACTCCGGTTCCATCGTTGAAGAACAGTGAGTTCGCTCCCCCCAGGGAGAGGACCAGTAGGTCCAAATCTCGATCGCCATCAACGTCCGAGAACGTGACGCCCGTCGTAAACCGATCTGCCGCTGCGAGACCGGCGTGCTCCGTTACGTCCTCGAAGCGCCACTGTCCTAAGTTCTTGTAGAGTACGTTGGGCCCGTCGATCCGACCGAAGTAGATGTCGATCAGACCGTCCCCGTCTACGTCACCCATTGTGACGCCGGAGCCTTGTCCCAGATGACGGTTCTGCAGTAGCTGCCGTTCGGTGACCGAATTGGCAAAGTCGATTCCGGTTTGCGACGGCTCTAGTTGCGTGAACCCCGGACCGCCACGACGTGGCACTTCAAGCTCACGCCAGCGATACTCGCCCTCTTCGTTCCACTCATTGGCGCTGCCTCTGCATCCCCAGGTGACCGATACAACCAACACACACAGGCACCGTCCGAAACGGTACTTCGCCATAACATTACCTCGAACCATCGTCTCCCTCGGACGCCCTGCGAATTGGCCTCCCCGGTGCTACTCCCTCTACGAATTCACCCGCGCCAAGCACTACGGTGCCGTTCACCACGACGTACTGTATTCCCTCCGAGTACTGCGCCGGATCAAGGTACGTGGCCTTGTCTATCACCGTGTTCGGATCGAACGCGGTAATGTCAGCGAATGCCCCTACCGCCAACCTTCCCCGCTGGCGCATCTCAGGTACGGCCCGTTCCATCCGTTGGGCAGGCATGACGGTCATCTTGCGCAACGCTTCCATGAGCGTGAGGTGACCCTCCTCACGGGTCAGTTGTCCCAACACGTGTGCAAATGTGCCGGCACCCCGCGGGTGGCCCTTGCCGTCTTGGATGATGCCGTCACTGGTGACCATCACCAGCGGGTGTTGCAGCGCCATTACGACTTCGTCCTTGGGAATGAAGAACGTGATGATCAGGGCACCTTCTTCTCGCCAATGATTGAAGGATTCCTCGTTCAAGCGCTCGCCCGACTCCACCAACATGATTGAATCGTAGGTAATCCCGCCAAATCGGTCTTCCCAGCCTGGGTCGTACAACGCCGACTGGAGCCAGGTGCTGTTGGCAAGGTAGGGATGTATATCTGCCATTACGTCGATTCCGTTCCGCCGGGCTCCCGCAATCATCTCAAGTGAAGCCTCCATGGATCCAATCGCCGACGATGCCAGATGCACAACCTGGGCACTGGCTCCGGTGATCGCCGCCGCCGCGATCACTTCCTGAACGGATTGGACGATAGTACCAGGAAAGACCGAGCCCTTATAGCGGGAGTGCACGTGGGCAGGCACACCGTTGCGAGCCGCCACGTCGAACATGGCCACTATTTCTTCGTACGAGGAACCCGGCACATAATTGATGCCGAACCCAACCCCCAGAGCGCCCTCACGCACCGAGCGCGTCGCTATGTCGCGCATCCGGGCTATCTCTTCTTCAGTCGCAGGTCGTTCACCGTCGGTCACTCCTGCCGCCATCCGAACGGACGTGTGACCTACCGACATGCCGTAGTTCACTAACGAACCCGCTTCCTGCATGGACCGGTAGTACCCATCAATGTCCACCGGTCCTCCGTGCATCTGGATAACCGTGGTGACACCGTCCTTGATCTTGTACCGCTGTGGCTCCGCGTCTGGTGTCGGGCTCGCCAAAATGTCCAGGAACCCGGGAGCCACCACGAGTCCAGCTGCGGCTATCGACCGATCGGCAACCACCGGCTGGTCAGTGATCGCGACAATCCGATCGCCTTGGATCAGTACGTTCAGGACACTATCTGTTCCGCTGGCAGGATCTACCACTCGGCCACCTACGATGGCGAGGTCGCCTCGCTGCTGTGCACCGAGCGATGCCGTCAGCACACCAAACACAGGCAATAACACCAGTAGCACAGTCTTCAGGCGCTGTCGTGTCATCTGTTGCACACTCCTGGTTCGCAGTTCATGGCTAACGCTAAGCGCGCTGGGTCGAGGGTCAACCAGTCAAGAACCGCCGGTTCGGCCCGAATGGGACCCAGATCACAGAAACGGCATGTAGCCGCAATCACCTTAAGCCTCCGTCCTTCAAGAAACAGGTGGTTGGGAAGCCCTCCAGGGAGGTGAATACATGACCGAGGCTCGAGAATGGGCCCGTCTTTGGGCCGTCGCCAATGCAGCCCGGCTGCGTAGCGGCGCCTGGTACCCCGTCACAGATGACGGGGGATCCAAAGTGAAACTCAATGTTGCCGGTGGTAACGTCGCAGTACCACGCCATCTCCTCGAGATCCGTAACTCCAGACCACATCGATTCACAGTGGTCTACCGTTCCATCGACGACGACAACCCGGTGCAGGGCACGTCATCTGACCTGGGCTATACTTACGCCGTCTGTCCCTACTGCGGGACACGCATACGCCTTTTCGGGCGTCCCGAATACGCCGAATGCCGGGACTGCAGCTACAGGGGGTTGGTCGCCTGGTGGGAAACGGGCTGAGCGGTCACAGACCTGACCGGTCGTCCCTCGCCGCAACTCGTTCGGGCTCAGGCCGGGGAAGGTCGGGTATGAAATCCTCTCCGGGGTTTATGAACCGGTTCCGTTCAACCTTGTACTGACGGTCATACAGCTCCCGATACCGCCCTCCATTGGCGAGCAACTCCTGGTGTGTGCCTCGCTCCACGACTTCGCCCTCCTCGAGAACCAGGATTTGGTCGGCGGTTACAATGGTCGACAACCGGTGCGCTATCACGAAGGTAGTTCTTCCCCTCTTGAGTGCTGCAAGTCCCTCCTGGATTTGCGCCTCGCTCTCGCTGTCTAGGCTGGACGTCGCTTCATCCAATATCAGAATGTGCGGGTCGGCGAGGATGGCGCGTGCAATCGCTATCCTCTGTCGCTGACCGCCCGACAGCTTGACACCGCGCTCACCCACTACCGTGTCGAGACCATCATCGAACCTGTCCACGAATTCCCCACAGTGGGCGATTGCTGCCACTTCCTCGACCTGTTCCGTGGTGGCTCGTGGGGCCCCGAATCTGATATTCTCTGCGATAGTCCCGTCGAACAGGAAATTCTCCTGCAGTACTACGCCCACGTTGGTCCTATAGTCCCTGAGGCGGAGGTCGGTGAGCTTGCGCCCATCAACGAATATCGAGCCTGACTTGGGGCGGTTGAACGCCGCGACCAAGCTGATGAGAGTGCTCTTTCCCGATCCACTGGACCCCACTAACGCGGTGGTAGTACCGACGGTGGCCTCGAAGTTGATGTGCTTCAACACAGGCACGCCCGGGTCGTACTCGAACGTCACGTTCTCGAATACGAAGTGGCCCGCGACATCTGGCACCGTTTCCCGGTTGGCATCTTCATCATCTTCGGTGGCCATCGTTCGGATCTCTCGAATGCGGTCGAGGCCGGCGAACGCCTCGCTGATTTGCGTCCCTATCGATGCGATTTGAATCAGCGGAGACGCGACGAGACCAGTGAACAGGATGTACATGACGAAGTCACCTGTGGTCATCGTGCCAGCGATGATCGACCGCCCACCCAAGATGATCAGAACCACTCCGATGCTACCGACAATCAAGGTGGAAAAGGACGAGATAGCGGAGACACCGGTCACCCCCTTGGCCACGTTGCGAAACAGCCGGTGAACACCCTTGGCGAAAACGTACTGCTCCCGCTTCTCCGCAGTGTACGCTTTCACGACACGGATGCCACCCAGTGTTTCACCCAACCTGCCAGTTACCTCGGCGTTGATCTTTCCACGCTCGCGAAACAGGGGCCGCAATCGCGTAAATGCGATGGCCATTGCGGCGCCGAAGGCCGACAGTATCAGGATAGTCACCAACGTGAGATGCCAGTTGAGGTAGAACAGGACCCCCAGTGCGATGGACGCCGTCAGTAGTCCACCGGTCAGCTGCACCAAGCCCGTTCCCACCAGGTTGCGGATTCCGTCTGCGTCAGTCATCACGCGGGAGATCAACACCCCCGTCTTCGTGGAGTCGAAGTAACTGATTGGAAGACGGGCGACATGTTCCTGAACTACCTTGCGCATCTCTGTGATGGCGCGCTGGGCTGCTACACCCAGCACCTGTGACAGCGCGAAAGACGTGATTGACTGAACCAGGGTGGCTGCACCCACGACGGCTGCCAGCATGACCAGCATGTCAGCTCGGCTGTTTCCAATCACATCGTCGATCAGAAACTTGGAGCTGGCTGGTAAGACCAAACCGGTCAATCGGTTGGCGACCATCAGCACCAATCCCAGCGCCAGCCGCCTCCGATTTGCCCAAATGAGCTGCCGTGCCTCGGCCCAGGCGTTTGCGAAGTTGGGTTTCTTCTTCTTGGTCGTGTCGCCCGAGGACCCGGTTACTCGGATTCGCATGGAGGCAAGCTAGCAGGGTGGCAGCTAAATTGACACAGGCTCGATAACTCATCGCGACTACTCACGGAGGCCCCGATGCTCCCGGTCCGTCCGACAACCGTGTCACTTTGGTTCACAGCGTTCTTGCTTGCAGCCTCGATCTCAAAGGTTCACTCTCAGGTCCTCACGCCGGAGAGCATCGTGGACCTACACCAGGTCACGGCGGTCGCTGTGCAACCCCAAGGAGACTTCGTCGCCTACACTCTGCGGGTACCGCGGGGTGCCGACGAGGACGCCGGTGGCAGCTACAGCGAGATCTGGGTCGTATCCGCCGAAGGCGGGGACCCCATTCAGTTCACACACAAGCCGGTTGTTGCATCGGCCCCTGCGTGGTCGTCCGACGGCCAACTGATCACCTTCAGGAGCCGGCGGCAAGAGACTGATCCCAATACTCAGGTTTACGCAATACCTCTGGCGGGCGGAGAGGCACGGCAACTGAGCCATGCACCTCGCAGTGTGTCGAGCTACGCGCTATCACCAGACGGAACGCTCCTGGCTTACACGATGCTCGAAGCGCCACCGGACGAAATCGCCAGGGCCCGGAAAGCCGGGTTCGATCAGCAGGTAGAAGATACCTGGCACTCTGTTACTCGAATATTCGTCGAAGATCTGAGAACCGGGGATAGTCATCTCGTCACTGAAGACGAGATGGACGTAAGAGATTTCTCATGGTCACCTGACGGCAGCCGTCTGTTGTATCGGGCAGGCGAACGGCCGTTCACCGACGATGGATACATGTTCACCGACCACTACACGGTGCCAGTCGGAGGAGGCGCGGGCACGCCGGTGCACGACACGGACGGGAAGCTCGCTTCCGGTCGATTCTCTCCCAATGGGGAGTACATCGCGTGGTTGGGAGCAGTGAGTCTCAACGATCCGGCCTCCGGCAGTCTATTCGTGATACCATCCGCAGGCGGCACACCGAAGAACTTGATGGTCGAGTTCCCCGGAACGGCCGTCGCGTTCGCGTGGAAGGACGGCAGCACGATCCTGCTGAACACCATCGAGAAGACCCGCACCTATCTGTACGAGGTGTCGGTGAGGGAAGGCGACATGAGAAAGCTTCGCGGAGACGCCGGGCCAGTTTTCCGCGGTGTGTCGCTCTCCCAAGATGGCAGGCGATTCGCCACCCTGGCAAACACGGCGAGCCACCCGAACGAGCTGTTTGTCGGCACTGGCGACGGACGCAACCTGCAACGCCTCACCGACTCGAACCCCGAACTCGCATCCCAACGCTTTGGCCAACAGGAGACCATATCATGGACGGCGCCTGACGGGCTAGAGATCTACGGTGTGCTGATCAAGCCGGTCGGCTTCAGCCCCGGGGTCAAGTATCCGCTACAGATGCAGGTGCACGGCGGGCCGGAGTCGGCCTATCTCGACGGCTGGAACTCTTCATACAACACACTGGCGCAGATGCTGGCACAGCGCGGATTTGTTGTGCTGATGCCGAACTACCGAGGGAGCACGGGTCGCGGTGTGGCCTACAGCATGGGGGATCACAACGACTTGATGGGCAAGGAGTTCGACGACATGCTTGCCGGAATCGACCACCTGGTCGATCTGGGATACGTGGACCCCGACCGCGTCGGAATCGGCGGCGGATCATACGGCGGCTACACGTCGGCGTGGGCCGCGACCAAGCACAGCGAGCGGTTCCAGGCCTCCGTAGTGTTCGCCGGAATCGCCAACCAGATATCCAAAGCGGGAGTCACCGACACACCCTCCGAGAACGCGGTGGTCCACTGGAACGTGTGGTTGTATGACAACATGGATCTCGTGTGGGACCGCTCGCCGATCAAGCACATAAGGAACGCCCAGACCCCCACGCTCATCGGCCATGGAGAGCGAGATCTGAGAGTGCCTACAGGCCAAGCATTCGAGCTCTACCGTGGTCTCAAGCACATGGGTGTACCCACCGAGTTGGTAATCTATCCGCGCGAGCCACACGGGCTGCGCGAGCGCGCCCACCAGATCGACTTTTCACGCAGGGCGCTTCAATGGTACTTGAAGTATCTGGGTGAAGGCGCAACGAACTAGACGGATCCGTGGTTACGATGACAACTGCTCTCCAAGTCGTGTGGCATCCAGATTACGAAGTGGACATCGGGCCGCATGTGTTTCCAACTCAGAAGTACCGTCTCATCCGCGACTGTCTACTGGCCGAGCAGACCCTGTCCGGCGACAACATCATCACTCCGAGTCCAGCCACAGACGATCAAGTGGCATTGGTTCATACGGAGGGTTACGTGAGAAAGATCAGGACCGGCAGCCTTTCGCGTCAGGAACAGCTCACCCTCGAGGTTCCGTTCTCACGGGAACTTCAAGGTGCGATGTGGCTTTGCGCCGGCGGGTCAATCTTGACAGCTCGAAATGCGTGCGAGGGTAGCGTGGCAGTTCATCTCGGTGGTGGATTCCACCATGCGTTTCCGAATCACGGCGAAGGATTCTGCCTGATCAACGATGTCGCCATAGCCCTGCGGGTGTTGCAACAAGACGGGACCATAGAACGCGCCGCCGTGATCGACTGCGATCTGCACCACGGCAACGGCACCGCGGCAATCTTCGCCGAAGACGAGTCCGTATTCACTTTTTCGATCCATCAACAGCACAACTACCCGGCTTGGAAACCCCCTAGCGACATGGACGTCGGCCTCGAGGACGGGACCGGTGACGAAGAGTACCTGGAAATCCTGCAGCAGCGATTACCTGAGATCTTGGAGCGCCAGCAGCCGGACCTCATATTCTACCTAGCGGGCGCGGATCCCTACCGCGAGGATCAATTGGGCGGTCTGAATCTGACCCTCGACGGTCTCCGCCGGAGGGACGCTCTCGTACTCGACGTCTTCAGGGGTGCGGCGGTCCCTGTGGCAATAGCACCAGCGGGCGGCTATGCGGTCCGTCCCGGTGACACCGTGGAGATACATTGTGGCACCGTACGGGAAGCGGCGTCCCACCTCACCAAGTGAAGTGTTCGGTCGAGCGTTGGCCTCAAGCCAGCCGGCTGGCGAGATTCCTGTCGACTGTACACCTTTCTATTCTGTGGTAGGCGGGGCCTCTGCTCAGGATTGGCGGCAGCGGCCTCTGAGTGGCACCTGAGCGCTAATTCGTTTATGAGTAGCGGTACTACCGGGACGCGGGAGTTTCGAGCTTCTGTCCCAATTGCGGTTTCGCCCTAGGCTCGGAGTCGTCTTCCATGACCACGTCACTTGAAACATGTCGTCTCTGCGAATCTGCGCTGCCGCCGCAGGCCAACTTCTGCCAGGGCTGTGGTGCGGCGGTGCGGTCGATGGAATCCAACTCGCACGCGGATTTGGACCTCGAGAGGTTCTTCGGCCACGCATTGGATATGTGCTGCATCGCCGGCGTGGACGGATACTTCAAACGAGTGAATCCGGCTTTCGAACGCACTCTGGGCTACTCGACTTCAGAGCTGCTGGAGCGTCCGTACGTCGATTTCGTACACCCCGAAGACCGGGCTGGCACCCGTGCTGAAACAGGCAAGCTCTCCACTGGTGAACCCACGCTGTCGTTCGAAAACCGTTACCTATGCAAGGACGGTAGCTACAGAGACCTTCATTGGACTTCTTTCCCCGAGCCCGAAACCGGACTGTTATATGCAATAGCGCGGGACATCACTGAGCAACGGCGCAAGGAAGACAGGGTCGACAGCCTCACCGGTCTCGCGACACGCCGCGTGTTCGATGAGACGTTGCTTGATGAATGGAAGAGAGCGGTGCGGCTTCGTATGTCACTGGCCATAGCTCTGATCGACATCGATCACTTCAAAGCCTACAACGCCGAATACGGCCACCAGGCCGGCGACGAACGGTTGCGGCATTTGGCGCTGATTATCTCCGAGCGCGTGCGGCGGGCCGGTGATCTTGTCGCCCGCTACGACGGGCAAGAGTTTGCCGTCATCATGAACGGTGGACTCGACACCAATCAGGCGGCGAAGTTGTGTGAGAGCATACGCAGCACGGTGGAGCAGCTCGAGATACCGAACGACGGAGTAGGGTCAGGCGGGCTTTTCAGTGTCAGTGCCGGCATCGCTGCACTGGTACCCACAGCAGACCTCAGCGCTGACCAACTGGTGGATCAGGCTGAGGCCGCACTCCAGGAGGCAAAGCAGAACGGGCGCAACCAGGTGGTGGGGGCTCAGGTTTAGAACCCTCGACTTCGGCTACCCGGAAACACCTCGTGAGGTGCACGACCCCCATTGCGGCGCTCGGCACACTTCTGCTATTCGCCTGCGGCTCCGACGGGCTTGACCCCGGCGAGGGTTACCTCTCAATCGACGACGAGACACGGCTGTACTACCACACGGTGGGCAGCGGTCCTGACACGGTCGTCGTTCCCGCTGCCATGTACTTGGCTCGAGACCTCGAGTCGTTAGCCCCAGGCCGCACTCTGGTTTTCTACTATGCGTGGCCGGGGGCGGTCCGATCCCGTTCACGACGGAACGAGGCTTGGCATCGAGTTTGACGTCTCCGACCTTGAAGCGCTCCGGGAACATCTAGGAATCGGTCAAATGAGTCTCGTCGGCTTCTCCTACCTCGGAGCCGTGGTTGTTCTCTACACCGCCCAACACCCGGACAGGGTGGTGAGGATCGTGCAGTTGAGCCCCGTGCCTCCGCGGAGCAGCGCCGAGTATTTGCGACAGGGACCTCCAGCCGGCGCCGGATTGGACCCGGACGAGGTCGCCCTGGTGGAAGAAATGGAACGATCGGGTGTACCCGACTCCGATCCGGAACGATACTGTCGAGCCTATTGGAGTGCGCTCCTGGTGCGCTATGTGGGTGATGCTGCTGCGGCAGAACGAATCGGTCTGCGGTGCGACTTGCCGAATGAGTGGCCGCAGAATTTCACGGCCACCACGGGAAAGATCTTCTCGAAGCTGACCGACTGGGATTGGCGACCCGCTGGTCTATCCGTACGGGCACCCACACTCACGATACACGGAGATCTCGACCGTGTCGCACCGCTGGGTGGTGGCCGTGACTGGGCAGCCACACTGTCAAATGCTCGCTTGCTGATCGTGCCGGGCGCGGGCCATCTCATTTGGGGAGAGCGGCCCCAGATCTTTTTGGAGGCCGTCGATCGATTCCTGAAGGGTGAGTGGCCTACAGGAGCCAAGGAAGTGGTGGCTGAGCCCTGACACACCAGTGGCCCCGATCAGGATAGCCAAGATAGTTGCTTTCTCGATGACTTCTGGATTTACGTCGCCTCTCATCTTCGCTTCACTCTCCGAAGCCCACCGGTGGCGAGTTTCATCATGCCACGAACGCGCCGGTGGAGTTGCAACCATTCGGCCCCGAGGCGCGTCATAGTTATGTGGTGGTCGACGTCTGGCGAGCCGACCACGCATGGAGATGGCAACGGGACCACGTGAACACACAATATCTGTCGTTGTATGTGTACTGCCAACGGTGGGAGGGACCGTTGCAAATGCTTGTCCTACATGCGTTTAAGAGGTGGTGTGCGGTCTGTTCTGGGATACTCATACTGGGTCTCACAGCCGTCACAACATCCACCCAAGCTCAACAACAATCAGGCGGAAACGGCACGAACTCCACTACTCCGGCCGCCGCGTACGCACTGAGGGCAGAGCCGGGGTCACCCACCCTCGATGGCAAGCTCGACGATCCGGTGTGGCGGAACGCCATGGTCATTACCGGCTTCACACAGGTAGAGCCCAACGACGGAGCGGACCCCAGTCAACAAACGGAGGTGCGGGTCACCTACGACAACTCGGCACTGTATGTGTGCGCACGGATGTACGACGGCGACCCAAGTGCCATAGCGAGCCGTCTTGGTCGGCGCGATAGCTGGACATCAAGTGATCTGTTCACCGTCGTGATCGACTCCTATCACGATCACCGGACGGCGTTTCGTTTCGAGGTGAACCCTGCCGGGGTGAGGGGTGACGACATCACTGCCAATGACAACAATCACGGTGATTCCTCCTGGGATCCAGTGTGGAGTGTCGCTACCAGCGTCGACTCACTCGGGTGGATCGCGGAGATTCGGATCCCATTCTCGCAACTACGGTTTTCAACAGATCCGGAGCAGGTTTGGGGCATCAACTTCACACGCTTGACCTTCCGCACCTCCGAATTCGTGCGGTGGAACTGGGCTCCCAACACTGAGCAGGGCTTTGCCTCTCTCTTCGGTCATCTAAACGGCCTGCAGGACATTCCGCAGCCGCGCCGACTGGAGATGCTGCCCTACGCGCTGGCAAAGAGCGATTTCCTCGAAGGCGCAGATCCACTGAATCCGTTCAACGATGGCAGTGTGCAGAGTTGGGCTGGCGGTTTGGACCTCAAATACGGCCTGACCAGCGACCTGACCCTTGACGCTACTGTCAATCCCGACTTCGGTCAGGTAGAAGTAGATCCCGCTGTTGTTAACCTGAGTGCATTCGAGACTTTTTTCAACGAGCGGCGGCCGTTCTTTGTTGAGGGCGCGAATCTGTTCCAGTTCGGCGCTGGGAGCGGTGGTTTCGTTTTCGGTGCACCTCAGCTCTTCTACTCCCGCAGGATAGGTCGATCTCCATCTCGTCCGGCCTCCGAACCCGATGGTTACGTCCGCAATCCCAACGCCACCAGCATACTCGGCGCGGTGAAGCTGTCCGGCAAAACCGGTGGTTGGTCAATCGGTTTGCTGGATGCCTTGACCGCTCGTGAGTACGCTCGAGTACAGCTGGAAGATGGGACAAGAGAGTCTCGGTTATCAGAGCCACGAAGCAACTATGCAGTGCTCAGCGTGAGGAGAGATCTTCGGGACGGCGGAACTGGCATCGGCGCCCTGGCAACCGCCGTACATAGGGACTTGAGTGATCCCGGATTCAACTTCTTGCGCTCGTCGGCGTACAGCGGAGGGACGGATTTCTTCCACCGGTTCTGGGACAACCAATGGGCGCTAAACGGATCCTTCAGTGCTTCGCACATCCGTGGAGATCCGGTGGCAATCACTTCGGCCCAGCGGTCTTCAGCCAGGTACTACCAACGCCCGGACCAGGACTACGTCTCGGTTGACACGACTGCCACCAGCATGACCGGGTATGCGACATCGTTGCAGCTGGGTAAGGTGGCAGGGAACTGGGTCTACGGAACTGACCTCTACGCCTACTCACCCGGCTTGGAGGTGAACGATGCTGGTTTCGAAACCCAGACGGACCGCATTTTCAGCGGAGTCCGCGTAACCCGTCGCTGGCTCGATCCTGGGAAAGTGTTCCGCAATTTCCGGGTCAACGCGACTTGGGCGCAGAGTTGGAACTTTGGCGGAGCGAACCAGTTTCGGTCGGCCTATGCCGGATTCGGCGGTCAGTTCCTGAACTACTGGAACTTCAACCTGGGAGGCAGCTACAACCTCACCGCGTTGAGCGACAAGGGAACGCGTGGTGGGCCACTCATCGAAAGCCCGGGCAGCTGGAACACCAACGCCTTCGTGGGAACCGACCATCGCAAACCCGTCTCAATTGCCGCATTCGGTTATTACGCCCGGAACAAGTACGGCGGTTGGGGCGCCGGCACCGGCATCGACATAACATTCCGTCCCACCGGAGCTGTAGACGTCTCGATCTCGCCGAGTTACGACCGCACCCACTCGATAGGGATGTACGTGACGCAGCAGCCCGATTCCACCGCGACAGCTACATACGGCGGCCGGTATCTATTCAGCGAGCTACTCCAGACCAGCCTCGACGCAACCGTTCGAATGGACGTTGCACTTTCACCGAACCTCACTGTGCAGTGGTACGTCCAGCCATTCATCGCCGCCGGGGACTACGTGAGGTTCAAGGAACTGGCCGAACCTAGGACCTACAACTTCTTGCAGTACGGCGTCGACGGCGCGTCCACCTTAGAGTACGACCGGGGGTCCAGCACATACACCGTAGACCCTGATGGCCCCGACGGCCCGGCGGACCCGATCACCTTCGGGAACCCCGATTTCCGCATGCGTTCGCTGCGCAGCAACCTAGTGGTGCGGTGGGAGTACATGCCCGGCTCAACACTGTTCGTCGTGTGGAATCATGGTCGTTCGGGTGACGAGAGCGACCCGACCCTGAGCCTGTTCGATGAGATCGGTGGTGTGTTCACCGACACCATGCAGAACACCTTCCTAGTAAAGCTCAACTACTGGCTTAGCCTGTAGGTTGGGACGTACACGGGTGGGTGATCACAAATGGCCCCCGGGCTTGACCCGGGGGCCTTCTTGTCAATAGAAGTAAACCCTTAAATCACAAACAGTTACTTGCAGGGTATGGCGTCTGCTTGCGTAATGTGTAATTTGTAATTATCATACGACTAACTGATTACGCAGCAAAGAAGATAGCGGGAGCACCATGACCAAGATCGATTTGTCACAGATCTTCGAGCGGATCCGGGAAGAACTGGGAAGCAAGGGAATCGATGTGAACACACATTGTTGCGAGCCCATGTCAGGAGCACCACTCAGGGTCGTCTGTATGGCTGGGGGCTTGTCGGACAGTCTCAAGGAGATGGGCAAGACGCCCCGCGACCAGGTAGTCATGGTCCGTATCGATGAGGACACAGCGAAGAAGCTCGACGCCTGGATAGAAACGGGCGCTTTTAGGAGCCGCTCGGAAGCGGCGGCTCTGTTCATTCGCGAGGGCCTTAAGGTACATGCACGCGAACTCGATGAGCTGGAGGGTGCGTTAAAAGGAGTAGAGAACGCCAAGGAGCGCCTCCGGAAGAAGGCAAACGAGGTGTTCGATACAACGCCCGAAGAAACCGGACAGGCAGGTACTACTGAAGACGAGGGAGGTGATTGAAATGTCGTGCACATGCAACTGCTGCCACGCTTTCTGCCCTAGTGGCCGAGGGTTCGTGAGCTTCTTGCTGGTGTTACTGACGACGAGTCTTGCGTTCGCTGGCATCGGATTGCTCGGTGAGCTCGGCCGCGATCTCTCGTTCCCTCGTGCGGCGGGAACACCACTACTTGCCGTGGCCGTGGGCGCCTCGATCCTGGGACTCTGGCTGGGACACAGACAGCACGGCCGTGGGGAACCGCTCGCGGTTGGCTTGTTCGGCCTCTTGGTTACGATGTGCGGGTTGCTGACCGCGGACAGCGTCGCATTCTTCGGCGCATCGATCGTGGTGGCCTCCGCTCTCTGGAGCGCCCTGGCCAAACCGGTAGAAACTCGAACTTGAAACCCTACGCATCCCCGTCCCGGCCGCCCCCAACGGCCAGTACGAGGACGCTACAGACGATGACGCAGTCCAGGGCACGCAGTTCAGCAGGTTCAAACAGCTGGCCCCCTCTTCTGGCGGCACCTACCTTGCATTCTAGTCATTAGTCCGCGCTAGTACGGAACCACGGGGGTGGGGTACATGGCCGATCTGTTTGACCGCCTCAAGAACGGTCTGGCTGATTGCTACGCGATCGAGCGGGAACTTGGTCGGGGGGGGATGTCCGTCGTCTTCCTGGCCCGGGACCTCAAGCACGGTCGCAAGGTCGCCGTCAAGGCTCTCCTTCCGGACCTCGCAGCAGCACTCGGCTCCGACCGGTTTCTTCGTGAGATCCGGGTAACCGCCAACTTGCAGCACCCACACATCCTGCAGCTGTACGACTCGGGCGAAGTGGACGAGTTGTTGTACTACGTGATGCCTTACATCGAAGGAGAGTCACTGCGGCAGAGGCTAAACCGGGTACCACCTCCGGAGATCGACGAGGTGCTGCACGTAACTGGCCAGGTAGCCTCGGCGCTCGACTACGCACACCGTCAGGGTGTGCTTCACCGAGACATCAAACCGGAAAACATCTTGCTTTCAGATGGCCACGCCATCGTGGCCGATTTCGGTATCGCCAAGGCGATTAGCACCGCAGGTGGAGACAACCTCACCCGCAGTGGCTTTCCACTGGGAACACCCGGATACATGAGTCCAGAGCAGGCGGCCAGCGTGGTGAGCCTGGACCCGACAACGGACGTCTACAGCCTCACATGCGTAGTCTATGAGATGTTGATCGGCGACACACCTGGTGAGTGGCCCACGGAAGAGACCGTACGGATGGGTAGGTTCGTCGACGCCTTCTCAGAACACCGAGAACGACTCGACACACTCCCCGGACGTCTCGAGCAGATCCTGGTACAGGGCCTTGCCACGCAACGCAAAGACCGAACCTCCAACCCACTGCTCCTGTACGAGGCCCTGACGGTCGCTGCCGACCGCAGTCCGAGGCTTGGAGAAGCCGAGGCACGCGAGGTCATGCGGCGAGCAGCCGAACTAGATGCAGACCAGCCATCCGGGGAGACCGCCCTTTCGATCGGCGCAATCGAACAGGTGGCCGCCGAGGTCGGTATCCCACCCGAGCGAGTGCGGGAGGCGGTCGAGGAACTCAACCGACAGTCCGACTCGGCGACCGTCGACGGAGCAACCCAAGTCCCGAAGTTTTTCGGTGTTCCGACCACTCTGGTTGTTGAACGAACAATCCCAGGCGTCGTGCCGGCAACCGAGTACCCCCTGCTGGTAAAGGAAATTCACGCAAGACTCGGCATGGTCGGTCACACTTCGACATTGGGTAATTCACTTACGTGGAGTCCGGCTGAGCCTGGTGGCGCGGGTCGAAGTACACAGGTCACAGTTACATCGGCGGGAGGACATACCTCGATTCGTATCAGAGAGCGTTTGGACCTCGTTGGTGACAAGAAGATCATACCTTACCTCACTGCAATTGGAGGTGGGATTGTCGCGTCCCTGGTGGGTGGCGCGATGGGACTCGCTGACTCGGCCCTCATCGTGATCCCTGCGGCCCTAGGGGGAGTGTTGGGATTCAACGTCGCTGCCCGTTTTCTGTATATGACAGTTAGTAGCCGGTACAAACCGCAACTCGAATCGCTTGGTGATCGTCTAGTCGCACTCGGTAAGAACACAGCTCGGTTGCGCGAACCAAACTCTAGCCCGCCCCACCGGCGTACCGTACCTTAGCCGTTGGCAGCGTAGCGGATCCTCCAAGGAGCCGACGGGGCCACAGGAGAACCACATGCCAGAAAACATGTCCATAGATCTCAGTGAGCGATTACGGCTTTTTCTCGCTGACCTCCGCTCGGGAACCGAGCGCCGAAGCTGGGAAGAGCGACGCCACGACGAGCGGCGCCAGACGACTCTCGAAGTGGCAGACGAGCGTCGCGACATGGATAACAGACGTAGCGGTGCAGACAGGCGGATTATGCTGCTGGATAGGAGACGCAGGATTTCCGAACCCTACGCACAGCGACACGCAGAGGCGATTCGCGAGATGGTGACGCACCCCGAGACCGGGGCGTCATGTCCACGGTGTGACGGGAATCTGCTTCTCGGCCCACCAGTTTCGCGCGATGACGGCTTCGCTCGGGAGGTTCGGTGCACTAACTGCCGTCACTCCGTGGTGATAACACAACTGCCTCAGTAGACGAGCGGCCGCCCCGACGTTCGCGATTTCGCGGCTATCCCTCGAGTGTCACCAGGGCGTTCAGTACATCCTCGTTTGTGGGCCGGATCTTATAGTTCACCTCAACCATCTTCCACCGCACGACACCATCCATATCGATCACGAAAGTCGCCGGATGAGTGATCTGACGGCCCCGCGGATCCTGCGGATTGAAGAGCCCGTATCGATCGATCACTAGATGCCCTGGGTCCGACAGCAACGGGAAGTCCGGCAGAATCCCGTCCTCCATCGAGATGCGATCGACCATCTTCTGTAAGTCTTCCGGGCCATCCACGGACACCGCTAGAATTTGAGTCGTACTCTGTTGCTCGTCAGTCAATAAGGCTTTCAGCTCACCGAGCTGTTGCGCGCAGTAGGGTCACCAATGCCCACGGTAGAAGACGAGTACCACGTTCTTGTCGCCGCGAAAATCCGATAACGTATGCACATCTCCCGATAAGGCCATCAGAGAGAAATCGGGCGCGTTGTCTCCGACAGCCACCCTCTCTAGGTCGGTTGGCGCAAGATCGTGACCGTCCACGGGACCAAGCTCGGGCTCAGGAGGCACTCCCGTTCGAATCATCACAAGCACGGCGACGGCCACGGCGAACAACGCTACAGGCAATGCCAGCCTTCGTGTTGAGTTCACGGCTACGCTCCTCTCCAACCGGTCCCGTCCTGAGGCATCCGGTCAACATGGTGCGGGTGTGGGTCATGAGGTCACACATATTGCATCCTGGCGAGCCGAAACCCCAACCCACGTTGACCGACTGGGAGGCACTTCGAGGCCACTAGCCCGCTGGACTTCGCCCACAGTTCCAACTCTTGCCCTCCAATGTTGCCCACATCACAGTTATTCCCTCCAAGGGGGCCGAGATTTAGCCATCCCAGAGATGCGGAGAGCACCATGAAGGCCCCCACGAGCAGGATGTTCGCTGTCCTACTGGCCGCTGTCCTAGCGGCAGGTTGCACCGTGAACGTTCATACCCGTCCTAGCTCAGAGCCGAGTCCGGATCCGGTCGAGACGACATCGGACGCCGGTAAGGTCGAGCCTACGGACCGCCGGGAACGAGTACAGCCGATCCCTGATCCGAGGCGGCGCACGGATGACGAGATCTCTGTACGACGCGAGGAGCGTCCGAAGCAGGACCCCGAGCCTGAGAAGACCAAGGACGAGACTAAGACCCCTGAGAAGGACGAGACCAAGGTCCCAGAGAAGACCAAGGACGAGACCAAGCCCACGGATGACAATCGGCGGGAGAAGGAAAGGGAGACTGAGACCAAGAAACCCGAAGCCAAAGGCGACCCCGACAACCCACCAGATCGCCCTGGCGAAGGGAAGGGCCGGAGAGAGTCTCAGGAGACTTACCCTGGAAAGGGAAAAGCGACCGGCTTGGAGAAGCAGCAAGACAAAGACGGAGAGCGGACTAATCAGGGCAACGCCAATGGTCGCGACAAGCAGCCGGAGGCCAAGCAGGATTCGGTTGCGACCAGGCAGCCCATCCCGGACAAGAAACCGGAGAATGACAACGCCAACGATCGCGGCAAACAACCGGAACCCAAGAAGGATCCTGGTGCCACCAAGCCGCAAGATCCCAAGCAGGATCCGGCCGTAGCCAAGCAGCCGGAGCCAAAGAAAGATCCAGCCGCAGCCAAACAGGGAAACGCCGACAGGAAGCCGGGCGAGCGCACTGAAGCTACGAACGTCCCGAAGGAACGGCAGAACGAACACCCGGTAGCCCCGGAGCCGACGGACAAAGAGGAACCCAAGGCCCAGAACAGGGAGGACGGGCCACCAGCAAAGCTAGGGATTCAGTCGAGGCACCTGCCCGGCCCCGGTGAGTGTCGGGTGTGGGTCTCGGGTCGCCCAGCGGGAGACCAGGCCAAGGCACGTGACTGCGGTGGCATCGAATCAACGGCTCCAGCCGGATCGTGGGTGCTCTACCGACCCGAGAAGGACAAGAAGGTAGTACACGTCAAAGAGATGGATCATGGGAGCCGTGGCACTGTCGCCCACGTATGGGTATATGACGTTTCCTCGGGCAAGTACCTGCGAGAGGAAGCCAGCCGTTAGTTCGCAAACAGCGCCGAAGAAATGGGACGGGGCGAAATGCCCCGTCCCATTCGGCCTTTCAGCATCCTTCCTTCATTCGTCAACCTGCCACGGGTCCGACAGCAATACCACCGAATGCAGGACCTGACTTGCACGTGGTTCCGTACAATATTGAGACTATTGCAGGTCTTTGTTTAGAGGGAACGTCTCGTGATAGCTCGACTCATGCTTCGGACCGGTCTCTGTTGCATGGCTACGTGCGCCGTGCTACCCGTGCTCGCTGGGCAGCCACTGCTCGCACAAGTAGTGCACGGAGAGTTGGTGGACCGGATGACCCAGCAACCGGTCACCAGCGGGTTTCGTCGTTCTGATCGACAGCATCGGAAACGAGCTAGCACGAGGTAGGATCGATCGTACCGGTTCTTTCCGCCTGGTAGCTCCGGGTGCAGGCGCATATCGACTCAAGACGCAGATCATTGGCATCAAGAGCACCGAATCCAGCCCGTTCGACCTCTCGTTAGGACAAGTCCTTCAGTACCGCTTCGAGATCACCGCGGCCCTTGTGTTCCTACCGGCCATCATCGTCGAGGATATGAGAACGTGTAAAGCCCCCAGCGATGCCGGCCTGGCTGCGTCATTGTGGGAGGAAGCGCGCAAAGCGTTGGGCGCGGTTGCTTGGACGGAGGGTAAGGCTCTGTCTGCGGAGCGTACAGACCAGGAGGCTCAACGAGACAGCGTACTAGTGGAGGCGACCACCGATGCCGCCGGGTACTACAGCATATGCGGCGTACCTGCTGGTGTCACCCTCACTGCACAGGCAACCCTTCGAGCCGGGGCATCAGTTGAGACTAGGGTAGTGGTACAGGAGGGGGCCGTCATTCGGCTCGATTTCACTTCGAACTGACAGCCCTGACGACCGACTCAGGGCTCGGGCAGTGGATCGAGTTCGACGTCCAGCACGTGCAGCGGACTGTCGCCGAACATCATCGGCACTGCCTTCATAGGCATACCGGGCGCAGAAACTTCCACTGACAACGAGGCAGCCCGAGGCACGCAGGCCCGGTAGACCCCCGTGGAATCAGACGCCACCTCACGCCGGTGCGCTGTAGAACCACTCGCGCTCCGCTCCAACCAGATTACGCTGACACGCGCACGCGGAATGATCGAATCAGCTGCCGCATTGCTGATTCTACCGACGAGTAACCCCTGTTCGACATCTGAAGATGCAGTGCACAGTCGACTTACGACGGTCCCGGGTGATGGCAGTGCAAGATCTGCGTACACCACGGTGCCAATCTCGAGATCCACGTCCTCTTGATCCGGTGATTCGTCCATCCCAAAGAGAGTCGCTCGCGGATGGGTGAATGTGACCGTGTAGTCGCCGTCCGGAAGGTCGGTGAGCCAGTAACCCCCAGCGGCGTCGCTTATCGTGACTCTATCTGTGCCCTGCAGCCTGACAAAAGCACCTGCTAGTCCCGCACCCGTGGTGCTGTCGAACACAGTCCCGCTCACGGTTGCACTTCCCCGAGCGTAGACGGTACGACCGTCCATGGCATACACCCTGAGCACCTCACCACCCTCCTGCTCTAACCCGACAACGGCATCCTGGAATTGCCACACCGGACCTTGCATACCTTCGCGTCGTCTAACCAGTGGCATGCGTATCCACCAGCTGCGCACAAACCAACGGCCGTCGGGAAGCTGCTCGAATTGTAGTTCGGCCGCGGCGCCGCGTTCGCGCTGCCAGACACCGACATTTACGTACGAGAGTTCCAGATCCTCTAGCGCCCCGGTCTGAGCGTCGAGCCAGAACACGCCCTTGACGTCGGGCGTGTCTCTACCTCTTACTGGCTCGAAGCGTAGGCCGAACATATTTCGGCCGTCACGACGCCTCTGCTCCAGTCGAAAACAATGATGTTGCAGGAATGGCTCCGAGAAAAACACCTCAGCGTCTGGTGCCTCATACACGACGCTGTCCTCGGTGACAATCACGTAGCCACTTTCCTCCAGCTCCTCCACAGACCGGCTGCGGAACGGCATCACACGATGGGTGGGGATCATCTCCCTGATTTCGTGTACCATGCGGAAGTTGGGTGTATACCAACGTTCGAAGTGTTCCATTTCGTGAAGCAGCTGCTCACGCGGGCCCGCCCACGCTACAGCCGTTAGTACCTTCCGGGCCTCTTCCCATACCGCCAGCACTTGAAGTGCTTGGTCTCCTATCACCCGACACTCGCGAGCACCTTCAATCGTCAGCGGATCGAGCCGAAGGATCACCGGTTCCACCCGCAATTCGATCTCGAACTCACCACCGTCTACCAGGTCGAAAAGCTCGGAGACGATGCTCTTGAATCCAATGCGCTCCGTCCGAAGCCGGTAGGTCCCCGATCTAGGGGCGTGGACCCTGAACTGACCCAATGGATTCGTAAGCACCCTCGTCACTGCGCTGGAATCCGCCTCCAACAGAACGATGTAGGCGCCTCCTACTGCCTCGCCCGTCAAATCCTGCAACAGCACGCCATGGACTGCCTGCGATCTTGCCCCTGCGGCCCCTATCACGATCAGCGCCACGACCGGCACAAGGGACCGCAGACAGGACGTTCCTCGTATGAACGCCTGCTGCGCCGCTCTCAAACGTGGGATGAGCATCATGCCTTAACGTACGTTCGGAGACCGATAGACACAAAGCACCTCGGGGCGATGCACTCAAAACGGACTAGACCACTCTGGCAGCGCGATCGACCTCCCCATAGCTTCCACATGTGACGACAGGGAGCCACCGTATGGCGCACATGGAACACAAGCGAACCTGCGCACCTGCGCTGAGGTTGACTATACTGGTCGGGCTTGTCGCCTGCAGCGGTAGCTCCGGCCAACAAACGGCCAGTACGGTCGAGCCCCCCAGAACAGCGGATCTATCATACCGGCCGGCCATCGAGAACCCTGCCTATCCCGTTGGACACGGACCGGTCGTGTTCATCGACGAGGCACACAACAACTTTCACACCGCCGTCGGCACCTACTTGCCGTTTGCCGAGCTCCTCCGCAACGATGGGTACGTGGTTGAACGGGCTGAGACCGAGATAACCGCTGAATTGCTGCAGGGCTGTCGAGTCTACGTGATTGCGGATGCTCAACCGCCCTCCAAACCAGACGATCCACCTACTTTCACTGCCGTAGAGATACAGATCTTGAATGACTGGGTCGAGGATGGTGGGAGCCTGCTGTTGATCACCGACCACATGCCCGATCCAGCAGCGATTGCCGAACTTGCGGCGTCGTTTGGGACAGAGGTGAACAACGGTTACGTCCTAAACGGTCGTTTGTCCGGTCAAGAACAGCCCATCGTGTTCAGTAGAGCCGACGGTACCGTTGCCGATGATCCCATCACCAATGGGCGCGGGCCGGATGAAACGGTGAATGTGGTCGCAACATTCACCGGGGCCGCGTTCCGGGCCGAGGATGGGTTTCGCCCCATCCTGATACTTGGGACCGGCCGGCGGTCCTGGATGCCGACCAGGTACTGGGATTTCTCTAGTGGGACCCCGAGCCTCGATGTGTCGGGCTGGTTACAGGGTGGCGTCAGTGAGTTCGATCGCGGCCGTCTGGCATTCTTCTCCGAGGCCGCGATGTTTACCGCCCAAGTCTTCGACAGAGGGCGGGTGAAGGCGGGAATGAACGCTGCGGTCGCTGAAGACAACGCTCAACTGTTATTGAATGTGATGCATTGGCTCTCGGGTATCATGAGATAACGGTCGCGAAGACAGCAGCCAACCTTCATCATAGATCCCGAAGGCATGTCGCTCAAAGTCACAGTCAGCCTTTCCTCGAATTCGGCGCCTCCCCGGGAGCCTCGAATTCAGCGTTCTTGTGGGCCCCGTCGCAGAACGGCTTGTTCTCTGAGTGGCCACAGCGGCAAATCCACGTTCTACCACTGAGCAGCATAGCGTGAGAGCCATCCCCGCTCTCCATCTGAAAATTGCCCTCAATCAAAATGGGGCCGTTCTCTCGGACATGTATCACGATCGGACCGCCCAGCTCAGCCGTCTCAAGTTGCTTGATGAAATTGCCATCGTGGCGGAACTCTATGTCCTTGTGGCTGTTGTCGCAGAATGGCTTGTTATGCGCGGCACCGCAGCGACACAGAGCAACCCGCGTGTGCTTCTCAATTCCTTCCGACGTGTGAAGTTCGACATCTCCCCGAACGTATACCGGGCCATCCTCCACAATCGTCACGCTGTTGCGGTCGGGTACAGCTTCTGCTGCACCTCCGTCTTTGCGACCGAAGGTAAGAGCACCTGTGGGACACGAATGCACCACTCGCGCAATCGCATCTGCATCACTCTGTGAGGGATCGACCCACGGTTTTCTGTCACGCTCGAACACACCCGGTAGTCCCTTGACGCACTCCTCAGCGTGGATGCAACGCCTGATGTCGAAACGCACGATGATGTCGTCAGACTCGTATTCTCGGATCTTCGCCGGCATATTCACACCTTTTCATGGGTTGATTCTCGATCGACTTAATGTTTCGTGAGATGAGCACCGGCGCCAGCCCCGGACTCTCAGACCTACCGTAACGCATCGTCGACGGCTAGGTTGCCGCCTGAGCCGAAACCTCGGACTCTGCAGATCCGTCGGGTTCACTGCGGCCTCAAATGGAGCTTAAAGATGGACGCATACCTGTTCGAATTGCTCGAGCCCGCCGTCGTGTTTGCGACTATGCTGGGAGCTGCTTTTGGTGTGAAGCTGTTGGTCTGGGGCAAGGGCCCCATTCGGAGGCGCCGTCTCCGCCCCGAAGACCCGGTCTTGGAGCAGCGGATCGCCCGGCTAGAGGAACGGCTGGAGCAGTCGTCCGAGTTGATATCGCATCAGGCCAATCAACTGGACGACGTCAACGAGCGACTCGACTTCACCGAGCGAATGCTCACACGGCAACGAGCGGAAGAGCCAAAGGCACTCGAGCAACCCTAGTGTAGTTT
>JBDGZZ010000009.1:0-41268 GCA_039588335.1 Gemmatimonadota bacterium
CTGGCCCATGGAGCCTTCCCAGACACCTCTGAACCGGAACGATCCGGTATACGAGCCGCTGTTCCCCTACGGATTCGGCCTAACGTACGGTGATGTGGATACCTTGGGCGACGATCTTCCCGAGGGAGACTAGCGCCCCTCGGTTGCCTGTCGTTATTCGAGCACGACTGTTCACCGCATCAAGGCAGCGGTGCCTCGCGGAGGTCGTCGAGGCCCTGGCGCAGCACGTTCGCCCAATAGTCAAACGTCGCCTGCACATCCGCTCTCACCTGTGAAGGCGAGACTCTTGCAAGTGAGTTGTCCGTGGCTCTCGTCGGATCTCTACGCTCTGCTACACGAGCCAGGAACTCATTACTCTCCGAATCATGCAGCTCGAAGGCCAACGTGACCTCGCCATAGAATCTCGTGTACGTTCGCTGATGTCCGGTTGGCTCGGTGGGTACTCTGACAACTAGATCGATGAGGTGAGCGGAGAGATTAAGAACGTCGCGAGCGGGGGTGTCGACGATCTGATATCCATCGTCTCTGGTCAGCGCAGTGACCAGCGCTTCATGAAATCAACTCTTGAGATTAGCCATCTGAGAAGGAGTCAGAGCGAAATTATCCTAAGCCGGCCCCGCAAGTGATTGAAGAGTAGCCCCTCTCTTCCCCCCCTAACTCTTGACGCTCTGGGAAGCTTCGTCCCAGTGCACGGGGGCCTGGCGGAAGAATGACTCATTTGCCATATGACAGGCGATCGCCGCATGGTTGCCAAAGACGGCGTCCTGCACGACTGGTTCGCGAGTCTGCACGGCTTGAAAGAAGCCCCACATGTGCGGCGTGGCGTCGTCCCAGTCCTGACCGCGATACGTAGTCGAACCGTCGACCGGCTCCTTGCCCGGTTCGGGATCGTGTTCGGCATGCCACATCCCGAAGTACTCCTCGCGTAGCCCACTCGGGAACCCGTATGCGTAATAACTCGGCGCTCGGTCCTCTCCCGACTGCGGCAGATGGGCGACCGTCAGGCTGGTCGCCTCCAGTATTCCTTGCGGTCCCATGAAGCGGGCGACCTCCGGGGTTTCCGTACCGAGGCCGAGCCGAACGAATACGGGCACGCCGTGATAGTCGAACAGAACGGCGTGCAGGTCTGGCATGTTGCGGCCGTCCTTCCAGCGAACGATACCGCCAAGCGACTGCGCCGACCGCGGAGGCTCATTCCATCCCAGCGTGCGGAGCATGCCCGAGATGAGATGCACCATCAGGTCACCAGCGACTCCCGTGCCGTATTCCTTCCAGCATCGCCAGCGCGCAAAGTGGAGCGGATCGAAGGGGATCTTGGGAGCAGAGCCCAACCAGGCCTCCCAATCCATGGTCTGCGGTGAGAGATCGGGAGGTGGCGGATACTGCCACGCCCCCGTGGGCGTATTTCGACCGAGCGACAGCTCAACCATCGACACCTCTCCGATTGCACCGTCACGGTACAACTGATTGGCCTTGGCGCACAGAGTGGAACTGACGCGCTGCGACCCCACTTGCACGATCCGATCTTGCCTCCTTGCCGCAGCGACCATCTCCATACCGTCAGACACGGTATGCGACATCGGCTTTTCACAGTACACGTCCTTGCCTACGCTGAGGGCATCCACGACGATCTGGCGGTGATGGTGGTCGGGCACCGCAACGATCACGCAGTCGATGTCGCTGCGGTCGAGCAGGTCCTGATAGCGGCGGGTTGTCGGAAGGCCTGCTGCGACACAGTCGCCTCCGACTTCCAGCGCTGTGGCGAGCAGACCAGACCCCTGCATGCCGACGCCGATTATTCCGAACCGGACACCGTCACTTGCCTGAACACGGCGCCTGGCCGCCTCGGCTGGATGTGGACCTAGGAGTACCGACTCGGACGCGAATGCTCCTCCTGCAGCCGCGACACTCGTTTGCAGGAAGTCGCGGCGGGAAAGCTGATTACTCATGGCAAGCACCTTGATCTAGGGTGATCTAACCTGGCCCATCAGGGCAGTCTGAACCTCTAATGCCCTTGTACGCGAAGCAGAATGCGGCGCTCCGTTTCATCGTCGGGAATGAGGATCAGCGAATCCCCGGAGATTCGGAGCCGCCTACCTATCGGTACTCGTCGTCGGGCGGGCGTCGTGCCGCGACGTCTAGTGCGGCGGCGGAGACTAGGAGGCCACCGACGTCCTGTTTTTTAATGCTGCTTTGAGGGCGAGGCGCCTAAACTGAGGTCAGGTACCTAGCTCCACAAGGGTCGCACGATGGCATCACTGGCGCTTCAAGTTCGGAAGCGCTGGGGCGCCGGCGTCAGGCCCGGTACAGGATCGCCTGTTTTCCTGACAGTTCACCCCATTTAACCGGACCCACTGCATCCCTCAAGGCGCTGCCCAGTAGGCAAAGTCGGAGAGGTTTACACGACCGGATCCAGTTAACGTACTGCTCACAGGTGGATACATTAGTGGTTTGATTCTCGTGTTCAGATGTATTGGCGCTGTGAGACAAGCCATACTGGAGGGTCTTGCCCCAGCGCTGGTGCGCGTATCCGTGGTATCCTGGCCTTCGGGCCGGGGCGATAACGGAGACTTTCAATTGTCCAACAGCGAGCAACACGAATGGTGGCAATCCGGCGTCGTTTATCAGATCTATCCAAGAAGCTTCAAGGACACAACCGGAAACGGTATTGGAGACCTCCAGGGTATCATCGACAAGATGGACTACCTGAGTGAAACGCTCGGAATAGACGCGATTTGGGTGAGTCCTTTCTATCCTTCGCCGATGGCGGACTTCGGGTACGACGTGTCAGACTATCGCGATGTGGATGCGATGTTCGGCAATCTCGCAACCTTCGATCGGCTCGTGGCACGTGCCCACGAGGCCGGCATCAAGGTGATTGTGGACTTCGTCATCAATCACTCGTCCTATCAACATCCCTGGTTTGTCGAGTCACGGAGCGCACGCGAGCACCCTCGGCGTGACTGGTATGTGTGGCGTGACGCGAAGGCGGACGGTTCGCCGCCCAACAACTGGCTCAGCGTTTTCGGTGGCTCAGCCTGGGAGCTGGACGATCGGACGGGTCAGTACTACTTGCATTCCTTCCTGAAGCAGCAGCCCGATCTGAACTGGCGCAACCCGGCGGTGAAAGTCGCGATGTTTGACAACGTACGCTTCTGGCTCGATCGGAATGTGGACGGACTTCGGATTGATGCGGCGCACTACATCATGAAGGATCCCGCCGAGCGGGACAATCCCCCAAGCGTCGATCGCTCGTTGCAGGGTCACAAGTTGCTCGGTGCGTACGACTCGCAGCTACACGTGTACGATAAGGGTCACGCGGACGTTCACCAGATGTTTCGCGAGCTGCGGGCGCTGCTGGATGAGTACGAGTCCCCTCGCATGGCGTTGGGGGAGATCCACATATACGACTGGAACGAACTGGCAACGTACTACGGTGAGAACCTCGACGGTCTGAGCATGCCGACCAACTTCGGGCTGTTGAAGGCCCCCTGGACTGCGGCCGGGGTTCGAGGCGTCGTCGACGGCCTCGAGGCGGCAATCCCGCAGGGCGCGTGGCCCAACTATGTTCTGGGGAATCACGACGACCAACGCATGGCCACCCGACTCGGAGAGCAAGGGAGCCGCCAGGCGGCAGTTCTCCTGCTCACGTTACGCGGGTCGCCAACGCTGTACTACGGCGACGAACTCGGAATGCGCGAAGTCGAGATTCCGCCGGAGCGGCAGCAAGACCCATGGGCACTGACAGTTCCGAGCCGGGGTCGTGATGGCTGCCGCACCCCGATGCAATGGTCACCGGATCTTGCCGCCGGGTTCACGGCGGCCAATGAATCCTGGCTGCCTGTCGGGAGCGAATACACCGTGCGGAACGTGGAATCGCAACTCCCGGACCCGGATTCGTATCTCAACCTGTATCGCAGGTTGCTGTCGTTGCGACGGAGCTCGGCGGCTCTTAGAACCGGTTCTTACGTGCCCCTAGATCCGGTTCCGCCCGAATGCTTCGTCTTCGAGCGGTCCCAAGGAACCGAGCGGGTTCTCGTCGCCATAAATTTCTCGGCTGAATCGCTGTCCGTTGAACCCTCCGAATTCGCAGGCAGGATCGCGGTATCCACGCAGCGCGTGAACGAGGGCAACGAGGTCAACGGTACTCTCGTTCTGCGGCCACACGAGGCCGTCGTGGTAGTCGAGATTCCGTCGGCCGTCGAGCCGAAGCGTGCGGAGTAGAATGACATGGCCGCAATAGACGTACTGATCCTTCTTGCGTTTGTCGCCTATGCGGTTTGGCAGGGGTTCTCGGCCAAGCGTGTCGCCTCGCAGAATCTAGAAGAGTACTTCCTCGCCGGGCGCAGCCTTTCCGGATGGAAGGCGGGCCTGAGTATGGCCGCAACCCAGTTTGCCGCTGACACACCGTTGTTTGTTACCGGATTGGTGGCGACGGCCGGCATCTTCCATCTGTGGCGGCCATTCTGGATCTTCGCGCTCGCCTTCTTGTTGCTGGGATTCGTGCTGTCGGGTAGCTGGCGCAGATCCGGCGTGCTCACCGATGCGGAACTCACCGAGATCCGTTATGGCAGTGGGCCTGCTGCGACGTTGCGAGGGCTGAAAGCCATCTATTTCGGAGTAGTCATCAACTGCGCTATCCTGGCAATGGTCCTCATCGCCGCGACGCGCATCGCCGAGCCGTTTCTGCTGTGGGATCAGTGGTTGCCGGCTGCGATTTTCGATCCGGTCGTCGACCTGGTCCGCGCCATTGGCGTTCCACTGGTACCGATGAGCGAAACCGCTGACGGCACATTCATTCTCGATACAGTCAGCTGGGCTTCGGTGCCGTTCGACGGTGCCGACGAGATGGTGTGGATCCTCTCCGCTCGCAATCTCATCTCCATTCTGGCCATTGTAGCGGTGACGACCCTCTACTCCACCACCGGCGGCCTTCGCTCCGTGGTCGCTACCGACATCGTGCAGCTCGGTATCATGTTGGTGGGAACGGTCGTCTTTGCCGGCTACGTCCTCTCCGAAGTCGGTGGCCTTGGCGCCCTCACCGATCAGATTCGATCGTCTTTTCCTGAGGACGGCTCCGCTGGGATCACGGGCAACCAGATCCTCGCTTTCACTCCGTCTCAGGCGAAAGGCATTTCGCTCGCCGTCATGGCCACCATGCTCGTCCAGTGGCTGGTGCACATGTACGCTGACGGAACCGGCTACTTGGCCCAACGTACCATGGCGTGTCGAACGGACGCGGACGCAAAGCGAGCGTCGATCATCTTTAGTTTTGCACAAGTGGTGGGTCGCAGCCTCATCTGGCTCCCAATCGCCCTCGGCGTACTTGTCCTATTCCCGCCCGCCCAAGGACTTGCCGGTGAACTTCTCGCCGCCGATCGCGAAGCCACGTACGTGCGCGGCATGAGCGATCTCTTGCCGGCGGGTGTGCTCGGACTGCTCCTGACTGGCATGCTCGCCGCCCTGGCCTCCACCGTCGACACCCATCTCAATTGGGGATCTTCCTACCTCACGAACGACATCTTCAAGCGCTTCGTCTTTCCACGGCTGCTCAAGAAGGAGCCACGACCGCGGACGCTGGTTTGGGTGGCACGTGGCTCCAATCTGTTCATTCTCCTCGTGGCCCTTGGGGTCATGACCCAGTTGACCTCCATTCAGACCGCATGGCAAGCAAGCACCCTGCTCGGCGCAGGCATGGGGATTGTGTTGGTCTTGCGTTGGCTGTGGTGGCGCATGACCGCGTGGGGCGAGATTGCGGCGATTGCTGCTTCGCTCGTGCTCGCACCGATTCTGATCTTCACGGTCCCCATGGAGAACCAAGGGACACGGCTGTTTGTCATGGCAATCGGGGGGACGTTGGCAGGCGTTTTGGCTTCGTACATCTCGGGGCCTGAATCCACAGAGCGCCTGACTAGCTTCTACCGTCGCGCCAGACCGCCGGGCTTTTGGGGACCTGTTGCCATCGCCGCGGGTGTGCAGCCCGACTACGCAAGCCGCCAACTGGGTCGGTCGCTGGCCGCAATGCTATTGTGCGCGACCACCATATTCTGCATGCTCACCGGCCTCGGCTCCTGGATGGTGAATAGTCCTGCGCCGACGTGGTTTCCTTGGCACGGTCCGTGGATTGCGCTCTTGCTTGCAGTCGGGATTGCAGTCATCCCGCTGTGGTGGAGGCTGGGCGAACTCAGCAAGACGGGCGAAAACGGTACAGCCTGATATCAGAGTTCTCTCTACTGGCGTAACCGTCCGGAAACACGTCCCACAGCGCCTCACCGATGGCTACGATCGTCTTACGGATGGGCAGCTACCCTGTATCTGCCGTCCTTCACGCTCTACCACCAGGCGATCACGAAAATCGCTATGAGCACAAGCATGGCGGCAGACTGGTATCTGTAGTTCTTGTACCACGGCAGCCGCTCGAGTGTCGGCGTCTCTGCCGTTAGGATGGCCGGTGACCACGTCAAGTCGCGCACGACTGATTCGTCGGGCTTTTGCGTTGCGAGGCTCACGATCACCAGGGCAGTGAGTGCGATCCCAAGCAGGATTGGCGCAAGATAGAGAAAGTGTACGACCGGTGTGCCTGCCGCGGCCAGTTGCACTTGTTCCGGCGTCAACGCGTGCGTTTGGACAATGATCCACCTCGATAGCGCGAGGCCGAAAATGAGCGCGGCCGCCAGGTGTCCCACCACAAGTGCCGCAAAGGCACCGTTCCCGTTCGCACGCTTCCAAAACACACCAGCGAAAAAGCACGCGACAATTGGTGGAGCAAGGTAGGCCAGCATCTGCTGCAGGTAGGTCCAGATGTTGGGGAACTTGACTATCTGAGGTGCCCACAGAATCGCAAGCGTCATGAACACAAAGGTCACGATTCGACCCACGACGACCAGTTTCCGGTTCGGCACTCGAGGCTTGATTTTCTTGATGAAGTCCATGGTGACCAGCGTCGAGGCGGAATTCAGCGTTGAGTCGACGCTCGACATGATCGCCGCCACTAGCGCCGTGATAATGAGCCCGCGGACGCCAACCGGCAGCAGATCGAACATGAGGGTGGGAAAGATGAGATCAGGGTTTTGCGCGAGAGCCGGATAGTCAGCCGCGGGGTACAGCAGCCGGCCGAATATGCCCGGCAACACCATGAGGAAAATGATGGGGAGTTTGAGCAACCCTGCGAAGAGTGCACCCCAGCGTCCGTGGTGAAGATCCTTTGCCGCGAGAGTCCGCTGAACCATGAACTGGTTGGTGCCCCAGAAATAGAAGCCTAGGAGAAAGACACCGGTGATCAGTCCCGGCCACGGCATGACCGGGTCCGATGCCGGGCGAACGATCGACAGGTCGTCGGCCGGAACACTGGCCACCACGGCGGACCAGGAGCCTCCGATTGCATTGAAGGACAGTACGGCGACGAGGCCGGCGCCGATTAGCAGCAGAACGGCCTGCACAGCGTCGGTATAGACAACCGCCTTCAGACCACCGGCGATCGTGTAGATACCCGCCAGGATGCCAAGCACGACCACTGACTGCCAGAGCGGAACCTGCGGATAGAGGATCCGGACGACTAAGGCTCCCGCGTACAAAGCTCCGGCCATATCGACAGTGATGTTCAGCAGGACCTGCAGCGCCGAGAAGTAGTATCGGGATCGTTGGTCGAAGCGTCTCTCCAGAAACTCGGGCATCGTGTACACGCGGGTCTTCAGGTAGAACGGGAGGAAGAAGACCAAGAACACGATGAGGACGAAGGCCGCCATCCATTCGTAGTTGTAGACGGAGATGCCCGTGCTAAAAGCGGCGGACGACAATCCCACTAGGGTGCTGGACGAGACGTTGGAAGCGAAGAGCGAGAACCCGATGAGCCACCAGGTCAGCGTGCGGCCGGCAAGGAAATAGTCGTCGGTGGTCTTGGTTCGCTTCGCGAAGTAGAAGCCGAGGCTCACGATGAACACGACGTAGAGCAGCACCATCACCAGGTCGGGAGTCCCAAGCTCAAATTGGGGCATGCTTATTTCTGGGAGTCAATTCGGGGAAGGGATTGAGTTTACGCATTACGTGGTCACCCTGCGCTACTCATCAGCAAGCGAGTCATGTTCGCCGAGCCAGGCGAGCAGCTCCGAAAGTCGGCCCGTGGCCAGCCCGATGCACGTGTCGGCAGCCCCGTAGTAGAGGCGTATCTCGTCATCCACCAGGGTCCAGCCGCACGGGAAGACGGCGCCTCCCACGTCGCCGAACCGCTCATAGGGCTCACGAGGAGATAAGAGCCACTCGCTCGATCGCTTCAGTACTCGACGCGGGTTCTCGAGATCGAGCAGCGCGAGTCCCAGGCGATAGATGGATCCCGACGCCGTGGTCCGTACGCCGTGATACAAGATGAGCCATCCGTGATCCGTCTCGAGCGGTGGCGGCGAGAGCCCGATCTTGCGCGCATCCCACCACCCCCCCGCGCGTGCTTTGAGGAGAATCCCGTGCTCTCCCCAGTGCGTTAAATCTGGCGAGAACGAGATCCACATATGGGCACCACCGACCCCCGCCGGTGGCACGGGACGATGAATCAACGCCCAGCGCCCGTCGAATTTGACGGGGAAAAGAGCAGCATCCTTGTTCTCGGGTAGCATGACCGCACCGAGTCGCTCGAACGTTTCAAAATCCTCGGTTGTGGCCAGCGATACGAGGGGACCACCCCTAGAGTAGGCGGTGTACGCCACGATCCACCGCTGTTCCTCCTCGACAAAGGTGAGTCGTGGATCTTCAACCCCCCAGATCTCCTCGGGGTATGTATCAGGCTGGCCGACGAACGTCGGAGCGGCGCCTATTCGCCATCCGGCCACACCGTCCGGGCTACGGGCCACCGTGAGGTGAGACAGCCCGCGGCGGTCTTCCACCCGCATCAGCAGGATTGTCTCGCCGTCGCGTATCGTCGCTGCCGGGTTGAACACACTGTTGGCAGAGTACGGTAGATCGGCGGACGTGATGATAGGGTTAGATGGATGGCGCGAGAGCAAATCTGCGTGTGGGGTCATGATCTTTCGCCAGGTTCCTGGTTGCGATCGGTTTTGAGCGTTGCCTGAGCCTCGGCCTGGACAACATCGAGTCACGCATTGTGGCCGTCCGGCAGCAGCGATGAGCCGTCGGCTGCGAAAAAGTGCAGCTTGCTGGGGTCGATGGACAGACTGACTGCCGCTCCCGGTACCGGCGCGGGCCCGCTGGGGACGGAGGCGATCAGTTGTCTGCCTCCCACCTCCACGTGCAAATGCGTCGTGGCACCCAACACCTCGGCCAGGACAAGGTCCCCGGGGATCGTGCCCTTCCCCTCCACGTAGGCCAGGGCCAGATCCTCGGGGCGAACACCGAGGGTGACCGCCTCGTGGGACTCGACTGTGGGGTCGGGGGGCCGCTCTGCCGCCAGCGGAATTCGCAGGGCGTCGGTGACGAACACGAGCCCGTCAGGCACACGCTCCAGGTGCCCATCCAGGAAGTTCATAGGCGGGGTGCCGATGAAGCCCGCCACGAACCGGTTCGCTGGTGCCCGATAGACGTCGATCGGGCGGCCCACTTGCATGATGCGCCCGCCGTCGAGGACCACCAGTCGATCGCCCAGCGTCATCGCCTCCATCTGGTCGTGCGTCACGTACAGGGTCGTGGTTCCGACGCGTCGCTGCATTCGAGCGATCTCGTGACGCATCTGGCCGCGCAGGTGGGCGTCGAGGTTGGACAACGGCTCATCGAACAGGAACACCGCGGGCTCCCGAACCATGGCCCGTCCCATGGCGATGCGCTGCCGCTGCCCCCCGGACATCTGTTTGGGCTTGCGATCGAGGAACGGTTCAAGTTCGAGGATCTCCGCCGCCCAGCGCAAACGGCGGTCGATCTCCGCTTTCGGGACCTTCCGCAGGCGCAAACCGAGGGAGATGTTCTCGCGTGCCGTCAAGTGAGGGTAGAGCGCGTAGTCCTGGAAGACCATGGCCACGTCGCGCTCTCGGGGCGGCAGTTGCGTGACTTCTCGCTCGCCGATGCGGACCGTCCCGCTCGTAACGCTCTCGAGGCCCGCGAGCATCCGCAGGATCGTCGATTTGCCGCATCCGGATCCGCCGACCAGCACCACCAGCTCACCGTCGCCCACATGAAGGTCGAAGTCCTGCACCACGGTCGTGGTACCGAAGTCCTTCCGGACGTGCTCGAAGAATACGCTGGCCACGTTCTACCCCTTAATACCGGTGCTCGCCATGCTCTCGATGAAGTAGCGCTGGAGGAACGTGTAGGCCGCGACCACGGGCACCACGAGCACCATCGCCGCGGCGAGCTTCGGGGCGAGTTGGCGCGGGCCGGCACCGCCACCCAGGGAGAATACAGTCAGGAGCTGCGGCAGGGTCATGAGCTGCTCATCCCGCACGACAAGCAGCGGCCACAGCACCTCGTTCCACGCCCCCATGAACGTGAGGATGCCGACCGTCGCGAGCGGCGCTTTTGCCAAGGGCCAGAAGACGGTGAAGAGGATACGGAGCTCTCCCATCCCGTCCAGCCGCGCCGAGTCCATGAGCGAGCGGGGTACTTGCAGAAAGAACTGGCGCAGGATCAGAATGGCCGTGGCATTGAAGGCGAAGGGCGCGATCAGCGCCGCGTAGCTGTCGACCCAGCCAAACTGCACGATCAGGGTGTACGTCGGGATCAGCGTGAGCTGGGCAGGCACGAGCAGGACCGCGACGGTGACGGTGTTGAGAATACCGCGCCCAGGGAATCTGAGTCGCGCCAGCGCGTACGCCGCAGCCGACCCGAAGACGAGCACCGAGAGCGTGATGGTCGTCGCCACGAGCAGGCTGTTGAACAGAGCGCGTCCGAACGGAGCGCGGGTCCACATCAAGCGGTAGTTCTCGAGGGTTGGCTGGTCGGGGAGCAGCGAGAGCCCTCCGACCTCTGCCGGTGCCTTGAATGTTGTGGCGGCCATCCACAGGAACGGGTAGAGGAACGTGGCCGCCGCCAATGCCAGCACTACGTAGAAGACCGCGCGCCTCATGCCTCCTCCGCGCTTCCGATGACCCGGCGCTGGACGACGAGAACGACCGCGATGATCAACGCAAGGGCCAGACCGAGCGTGGCCGCATAGCCCATCTTCTGGTACGAGAAGGCGTTCCTGTACATGTAGAGCACGATCGACAGCGTCCGCCGCAGCGGCCCTCCCCCCGTCAACACGTACGGCTCGATGAAGAGCTGGAAGCCGTTGATCGTGGACAGTGTCACGACCAGCAGGGTCTGGGGCTTGAGTAGCGGGAGCGTTACGTGCCGAAAGCTCTGCCAGGCCGTCGCTCCCTCCAGCTCGATCGCCTCGTTACAGCTCCGCGGGACGCTCTGCAGGCCGGCGAGGTAGATGACGACGTAGAACCCCACGTTCTTCCAAGTGGCCATGACGGCGATCGCCGGCATGGCAATGGCGGGATCAGTCAGCCAGGGTACCGGACCGAGATTGAGCCGAGCAAGCACTCCATTGATGAGCCCCACGTCGGTGGCGTAAAGAGCGCTCCAAAGGATGGTCACCGCCGCCCCGGATATGACCACGGGCAGAAAGAAGGCGGCCCGCCAGAACGAGCGGAAGAGCAGCGGGCGGTTGAGGGCCCAGGCTAGGGCCAGCGCGACGATGACCTGGAGCGGCAGATGGATCGCCAGGAACACGAAAGTGTTGACGATGGCCTGCCAGAAGCGAGCATCGCCCACTAAATGCTGGACGTTGTCGAGCCCCGCGAAACTCGGGGCGGTGACGAGGTCCCACTTCAGCAGCACGAGGACAACGGAGAAACCGATCGGGAAGAGCGCGAACAGCAGCAGGAACGCTGTGTACGGCACCGACAGGAGCAGGCCGGAGCGGGCCTCAGCGCGCACGCAGCACCGCCCGGGCCTCGGCTGCGGCTTCCCGCACCGCCTGTTCCGGAGGCATAACACCGTAAATGGCCGCTGCCTCGTAGGCTTCTGACAAGATGTCGAAGACTTCGACGATGTCGGGATCGATGTCGATGTCCCGGCCCCGGTCGGCGCGCGCAGCGTAGGCTTGGACGGTCGGCCAGCGAGTGAGCGCATCGACGAAACGCTGGTCTGACGCCAGCCCGCGGCGATACGGCAGCTGGGCGGTCTCCTCGATCATCAGCCGGTCGGCTTCCGGCGACGTCAGGTAGGCCACGAACCGGGCGGCTGCAGCAGGATGCCGCGTCGTCGAGAAGACGGCAATGTTCTTGAGATCGGCAAAGGCGTAGGCCGCGTCCGGATCAGCACCATCCGGCACCGGCACCGGAGTCACGTTGTACCGAAGCCCCGGGATCTTCAACTCCTCCAACTCCTTCACGAACCAGGGACCCACCACCTTCATGGCCACGGTCCCGTCCATGAAGGGGTCGCGTCCCTCGAAGTTGGAGCGCGGCAGGAGGTCCTCGGCAAAGGCCTGGCGCAGCACCTCGATAACCGCCACCGCTGCCTCGTTCTCGAAGACTACCTCGCCTTGCGACACCAGCGTGCGCCCGTCCGATGCCGCTAGGTAAAGCGGGTAGAAGTCGTAGAAACGCTCGAACCAGGTGGTCTTGAGCCGCGCCCAGAATCCCCACCCATCCAGGCGCCCGTCGCCGTCCGTGTCGCGCGCCAGCCGGCGGAGCGCCTCTATCAGCTCACTATACGTGCCGGGAGGCGTAACCCCTGCCTCGGCGAGCTGATCGACGTTGTACATGAGCATCATCGGGTTGGTCTTCCACGGCACGGCGTAGATCCCGCCGTCGGGAAGCCTGAGCGGGGCGAGCATCGGCGCGCTGGCGCGCTCGCCGAGACGAGCACCGGTGGCTGCCAGTTCGTCGAGGCGCACGACAGCGCCCGCCCTCACGAGGCGCGCGAGCAGCCCCGACGACACATTGGAGCAAATGTCCGGGGTCGCGTTCCCTACCACGGCCGCCAACAGGACCTCCTCGGAAGAGCGGCCGGCGGGGATCGGCTGGACGCGCACCTGTATGTCAGGGTGGCGGGCGTTCCACGTGTCGGCCAGTCGTCGCGCGAGATCGACTTCGACGGGGTTCGCGGCCGGCCAGTACGTCAGCTCGATCGTACTCGCGCCTGCTCGCTCTTCAACCGTAAAGGTCGCTCCCCGTCGCACCGTCACACGCCCGTCCTCCGGGCCCGCGAACTCGCGTTCCGCCGGTGCGTCTGCGGGAGATGGGACGATGGGCCCGACGGGACGGTAGCCGAGGTAGACGGCGGCCTCCGGATGGGTGGCCACCGCACCGAGCGCGAGCAGCGCCTCGATGGTCGACTCGGCGCCCGAGTTACGGTTCACGTCGTCGGCTGAAGCCCCCCCCAAACCGTCGAGCGTGCGTCCGGTGGCCGTGTCGTACATCGTGATCCCGGGGCGGTTGGCTCCCAGAAACCAGCCGGCCGTCAAGCCGGCCAGAACGGCGTAACGGGGCTGCTCGGTGGCATCGGCCAGGGCGAGAAAACCCTCCACCACAGGGGAAACACCGTAGGCGATCTGTGGGAAGGGGTTCGTGCGTCCGTCCGGGTAGACCAGCGCCGGAACCTCGCCCGCGAGCAGAAACCGCACCCAGAGTTGGTCGGCCTCGCGCTGAGCGGCAGCGACGAGATCGGGCCGGGCGAGCACGCGTCCCGCCAGCGCCAGTGCCTGCGCCGAGCGCGCTCCCCAGGCGTGCCAGACACCCTCTGCAGGATCGATGCGCGCTCCCCAGGGAGCGGTGTCGGCATCTCCCTGTGCCAGTGGTGCGAGCATGTCGGCCGTTCGGCCGGCAAGATCTGCCCGTTCCGGTTTAGGCTCGACCTGTTGCACGGATAGCAGCCCGATGAGTGCCTCGGCGGTGGCGGTGGCCGATCCACCGACCAAGTGTCCGCGCTCGACCTCGCGCGCAAGTCTGGAGAGTACACGGTCAAGTGTTGGTCGCAGATCGTCGACATCCGGGTTGTCGGGCCCCAACACGCGGACAGCTTCTCCAATGGCCCACAGCGCGCGAGCCGCCCAGTAAGAGAAAGACTTCCGGCTGGTCGGGGCGGCGCGGTTGGGCGTCCCGTCTGAGTGGATGAAGTTGAGGAACTCGCCGTCCCCCTGCTCCATCGCCGTTACGAACGACAGGAGACCCAGGGCCTCCTGTTTGGACCGAGGGTCGGCGGTCTGCTCGAAGTGCCGCAGATAGACGACAGCAGCGCGTGCCGCATCGTCTACGGCGGCGAGTCCCTCGAATCCGTCGCGAGCCGGAGAGCCGACCGGACGGTAGTCGGGCCATTCTGCATAGAGGGCCACTGCGCGCGCCGGTCTGCCGGACACGGTCACGTCGAAGCCGAGGTGAAGCAGGTGGTCCAGGCGCAGCTCAATGGCTTTTGCGCCGGCCGGAACCGCTACCGGTGGCGGACCCGACCCGCAGCCCAGAATCACCCAGGCCAGGGCGGCTACAGCGCGCGGGGTATTCGTGATGTCTTTCACCTAGGCGGCAACCTGTCCAACAGAAAGCGAACGGCGAGGTCGGTCACGTTCCAGAGCTGGATGTCGGAGCTGGTGCCGTAGCGGACCGGGCGCAGTGTGCCGTCATCGATGCGGTAGCTCCACAGCTCGTTGTGGCTGAGGCCCGAGGCCTCGACCGCCTCTCCTGTGGTCTCGAGCGCCTGGCGGAGCGCCTCCACGTACGAACGAAACGCGTCGCTCTCATCTCGCGGTCGACCGGACGCGTCGTAGGCAGCTTCGATCTGATGTGCAATGCCGAGGAACAGCAGGTTCACCTCACGGCCCCACACCACGCGCGGTGAGTGGTACAGGTCTTCGCGAAAGCGCTGCTGCACCGCGGTGCTCGCGTAGGCGTCGTTAACCACGAGTGGTCCCAGCCCTGCGACGAAGAGCCCGACCGGATAGGGCCGCACGAACGCGTCGAGCATCTCCAGCACCGCTGCCGGATCCATTGTCCCACGCAGGATCTGCTCGGTGTACCCCTCGAGGAACAGGTCGGTCGCCGGGTCCGTGTTGGCGGCGGCGACCGGCCGGCCTCCGCTGTCCAGCGAAAGCGCCAGGAACGAGAGCGGTCGCTGAGCGGTACCCGCTTCATCCAGCCGCCATCGCCAATACTCTCTTTCCGGGCCGGACAGCGGCTCGAGGGATGCGTCGACTCGCCGCCGAATCTCGTCCGCGTCCAAGCGAACCTCGAAGTGCCTGCGGGCGCCCCGCCACGTGGCGATCGCCGCGTCGAGCATCGCCGGATCACGAACGTACCCCTCGAGCGCCATGGCGCCCTCTGGCACCCGTGCGACGGCGTCCTCCGTTGAAAGCCCGAGTTCGTCCACCACGTGCAGAATGCTCGCGACGGCCTCCAGCGCCTTGGGGACCCACACCACATTCACGTCCATGGCGAAGCGGCCGTTGCCGTAGCCCACCCTACTGTCACGCCAACTCCCCGGGAGCCATCCCTCGTCATCACGGTGGAAGAAGCTCACCATGTTCACGGCCGTTGGCTGCTCGGCGTAAGGACGTGCGAGGTCGGCCGCGAACGCCAGGTTCCGGACCAGCGCATCCAGACCTGACTGGCCAGGTACGGCGGGGTCGGTCAGGAAACGCCGCTTTCTGTCCGCCGGCACGTCCGAGCGCGAGAGGTATCGATCGACGAGGATGGGGAGCTGGAAATCATCGTCGACCATACGGTAGTTTTCGCGCACGGTCTGCAGATTCCCGAGCAGCTCTTCCGCGCGAGCGAGGTGCTCGGCCGCCGCGTCCGGGTCGTTTGCTTTGACCTGCTCCCACGCGCGGATCAGTGCGCTGTACTCCGCGGCGTTCTCGCGGATGGCCTGACCTCCCAGCGCCTCCTCGTGACTCGCGTTTCCTGATGGCGACAGCTTGCGGAGCACGCTTGCGATCACGAGCTCCTGCAAGTCAACTGATGAAATCGGCTCGAGCATGAGCGCGGACATCATCTGGTCGCGACCGAAGTATGTCGCGTAGTTGGGCAGGGACGCGATCAGCTTTTCTTCGGAGCTGAGGAGCTCGAGACCGCGCACCTGGCGCTCGAATCGCCGGAAGGCCGTAAGCCAGGGATCCCCCGCGGCCTCACCGGTCAAGGCCCGACTCAGGCTGTCGGCCATTCGCTGTTGCCGCGCGTAATAGTCTTCGAAGGTGTCGTTGAAGAGCCGCTCACGGCCGAGCGGCGTCAGCGCGTCGGCGTCCGTCGTGACCGTGACGCCGAACTCGATCCGCTCGCCGGACCGTGCGCGAACCGAGACCCGGTCGTCCGAGAGGGTGGCCGCCGACACATGCGGGTCGCCGCGCAACTCGACCGTCAGGTGGTTCCGGCCATCCAGGCTCGTGTGTTCGACGCGAACGCTCCACGTCGCCTCGTCCTCCGTCAGTGCGACGCGGGGTTCGAGCCGGGACCGCAGCTCCGCGATATCGCCGGCGCCCAACAGCGCGAGATGGCGGGCGCGCTCCTCGGCCGGTAGACGCTCGAGGCTGCCGATCAGATCGGTCAACTCCGTCAGGATGAAGGGGGGCTCGCCGTACGGCCGCCGGTGCCACTGCAGGTACTGGAAATCCCGTTCCTGACGCATGGTCCCGAGCAGGAACCAACCGATCTCGAGTGCCCCAACGTGGGCGGCCAGCCGGTGCCGCATGACTCGGCGTCCGCCGTCGGCCTCCGCCTCCGCCCCATCGCCGCCCCAGGTCACGGTCGCCGCACGGCCCGCCACGTCGCGAATAGTGAACGCCGCGCTCTCGTTCGCGGCGTCCGCCCATACGTGCACCACTCGACCGTCCCGCTGATTGAGGTAAACCTGGAAAGTGTTGCCGCTTGCATCGCGGAAGAACCGAGTAGCATACCCCTCGTACGCCGCCGGGTCGTCTAGTCCGGATTCGGGGAATTCCAAGACTGGCGTCCGCGCCGCCGATCGAGGGGCCTCACAAGCTTGCAGAAGCAAGGGTACCACTACGAGAAAAGCGCGCACGTGCATTGGCGAACCATCCAAGCGCTGAATAGAAGAAGACCCTGGTCGAAACCGATAATGTATGCGGGGCGAGCGACCTCCGCGACACGACCGCACGCGGCCGACCGCATTGTTGTCTCGGAGCCACCATCGGGCTACGTTGTTCGCCGCAGAAGCCAACCATGGTCGGCAGGAGGCCCTTAGCAGCATGTCCATGCACCGGAGTACGATCGCCGGGCTGTGCGCCACCCTCTTGGCTTTCCCTACCCAGGCGGCTGCGCAGGAGGTGGGCGCCCACGGCGCACCCAACTGGAGGCGCGGCGCAGTCTGTTACGAGATCTTCGTCCGCTCATTCTACGACAGCGACGGCGACGGTGTCGGCGACCTCAACGGACTGACCCAGAAACTCGACTACATCAACGACGGAAATCCCGACTCGCAGAGCGACCTGGGCGCCCAGTGCATCTGGCTCATGCCGGTGGCCCAATCGCCGAGCTATCACGGTTATGACGTAGCGGACTACTACCGCATCGACCGCGACTACGGCACCAACGAAGACTTTAAGCGCCTGGTTAGAGAAGCCCACCGGCGAGGGATCCGCGTGCTGGTGGACCTCGTGCTGAACCACGCCTCCAGCGAGCATCCCTATTTCAAGGACGCACTGCTCAATCCCGGCTCCCCCTACCGCGATTGGTTCATCTGGTCGCCGACGCATCCCGGGGTGAAGAATCCTTGGGGAGGCGACAACTGGCACCGCTCGCCGGCGCGTGAGGAGTACTACTACGGGTTCTTTTGGGGCGGCATGCCGGATTTGAACTACGAGACGCCCGCCGTCCGCGAGGAGGCGAAGAAGATCGCTACCTTCTGGTTGGAAGAGTTAGGGGCCGACGGCTTCCGCCTCGACGCCGTCAAGCATCTGGTGGAGGAGGACTACGGGAGGATCGTCGAGCACGTCCCCGCCACCCACGCGTTCTTGCGCGAGTTCGCCGACCACGTCCACCGGGTCGCGCCCGAAGCGTTCACCATCGGCGAGGTGTGGGACAGCATTGGCGCGATGCTGCTGTACTACCCGGATCAGCTGGATGCGTATTTCGCCTTCGAGGCGTCGGCGGCGATCATGGAGTCCATACGCACGGGTTCGGCGAACACGCTCCTCGGCCCGTTCCTGCGGCTCCAGCACGAGCTACCTGCTGAGCGCTGGTCGCCTTTTCTCCGGAACCACGACCAGACCCGTACGCTCACCGCACTCGGCGGGGACGTCGCGAAAGCCAAGGTCGCGGCCACCCTCCTGCTCACGCTCCCCGGTCTCCCTTTCCTCTACTACGGGGAGGAGATCGGCATGACCGGCGACAAGCCAGACCCGCGGCTGCGAACGCCGATGCACTGGAACCGCGCCCCGGCGGCCGGCTTCACCGATGGCCTGGCGTGGGAGCCGCTCCAGCCGGACTGGCTGACCGCCAACGTAGAGGTGCATGACGCCGACCCCAACTCCCTGCTCAACCTCTATCGTCGCCTGATCCACTTGCGCGCCGAGAACACGGCCCTCGCGTCAGGTGTGCTGGTGCCGCTGACCGCGAGCACGACCGCCGTGGCAGCGTACCTGCGACAACAGGGGAGCCGGACAGCACTCGTGGTCGCGAATCTCGACGGGGAGCCGCTTTCGGGCGTTACGGTCTCCTCGGAGGCGCGGGTGCTTCCGGCAGGCCGGTACGAGGTACAGAGCCTGCTCGGCGGTCCGCCGGGTGCGTTGCTCACAGTACGACGGAGCGGGTACATCGAGGGCTACGTCGCCCTCCGGACGCTTGAGCCGCTGGAGAGTCACGTCTTCGAGCTGTCGGGGGAAGGCCGGTAGACCGGCTCCTCACTTTAGTCCCGAGATCAGCTTCATGAAACGGGATCCACGCTAGGCCTACGAGCACGGCGGTGGCCCCGGGCATTCTCGGTGTACATAAGCAGCAACCTGCGGTATGTTAGCAGCCAGCCTGCCCACCGTTGTTGCCAGTTGGCAGGCCGCGCGTAAACCCCATTTCCGCTAACAAGAACCAGCCATCATGAACTTTTCAGCCATAGACTACGTCGTATTTGCCGCCTACGTGCTCCTGATCGTCGGGATCGGGCTGTGGGTTTCGCGCGAGAAGAAAGGGCACGAGAAGGATACCAAGGATTACTTCCTTGCCGGTAAAGCCCTGCCCTGGTGGGCCATCGGTGCGTCGTTGATCGCAGCCAACATCTCGGCCGAGCAGTTCATCGGCATGTCCGGTTCCGGCTTCCGTCTCGGCCTGGCGATTGCCACCTACGAATGGATGGCGGCGGTGACCCTGCTGCTGGTCGCATGGGTCTTCATCCCGATCTACCTCAAGAAGGGCATCTTCACGATGCCGCAGTTCCTGGAAGTTCGCTACGACTCCCGCGTCCGGACTCTCCTGGCGGTCTTCTGGCTGTTGGTCTATGTCTTCGTCAACCTGACCTCGGTCCTCTACCTGGGCGCTCTGGCGCTCCAAGGGATCATGGGGGTGAACCTGTGGGTCGGGATAATCGGGCTGGCCATGTTCGCCACGGTTTACAGTATCTACGGTGGGTTGAAGGCGGTGGCGTGGACCGACGTGGTGCAGGTCACTTTTTTGGTCGGGGGCGGGTTGCTAACCACGTATCTGGCGTTGGACGCCTTCGGCGGCGAACAGGGCGCCATAGCCGGGTTCTCCAGGCTGCTCAGCGAGGCAGGGGATCGCTTCAACATGATCCTCTATAAGGACGAGTTGCTCTACACCGACGACGCGGGGCTCACACAGGATGCCTACAACCTGTTGCCGGGGCTGAGCGTGTTGGTCGGGGGAATGTGGATCGCGAACTTGTTCTACTGGGGGTGCAACCAGTACATCATCCAGCGGACCCTCGCGGCCAAAGACATCAAGGAAGCGCAGCGCGGGGTCGCTTTTGCCGGCTACTTGAAGCTGCTCCTTCCACTGATCGTCGTCATCCCGGGCATCGTGGCCTACGGGCTGGAGGCGCCCATCACGCGGGGCGACGAAGCCTACCCCTGGTTGCTCAACGAATACGTAGGCCCGGGGTTGAAGGGGCTGGCCTTCGCCGCCCTCATTGCCGCGATTGTCTCATCGCTGGCGTCGATGATGAACAGCACATCCACCATCTTCACGATGGACCTGTACCGTCACTACTTTAGAAAAGAGGCGTCGGAGAGGGAACTCGTGCGCGTCGGGCGCATCGTAGCTCTGGTCTGTGTGTTCATCGCCGTCCTGCTTGCCCCACAACTGGCCTCGCTCGATCAGGTCTTCCAATACATCCAGGAATACACCGGCATGGTCAGCCCCGGTGTGCTGGCGATCTTCATGATGGGGTTGTTCTGGAAGAAAGCCACCCCGAATTCGGCGCTGGTGGCGGCTCTGCTCAGCATCCCGCTTTCATTCTCGATGAAGTTCATCTTTCCCGGCCTGCCCTTCATCGACCGCATGGGGATTGCCTTCCTCGTCTCGGTGGCGTTGATCGTGATCATTTCTTACGCCGAAGGAAAAGGCAAGGATGATCCGAAAGGCATTTCCGTGGACCGCAAGATGCTCGTGACCGATCCGATTTTTGCCGCGGCGGCCTTCGGTATCCTGGGCATAACGACCGCGCTGTACGCGCTCTTTTGGTGAGATGTTGTAATCGGACGGGGAATTGCGGTGCCCGCCGGTCAATCCGTTCAGCGCAACGGACGGAGGATCTGGAGCGCGTCGTCGTTCCGGGCCACGACGATTAGTCGACCGCCGTCCGCATGCCGTAATAGCTCCATGTCCCTTACCTGTCCGATTATCACGAGATTGCTGGCCTCCAAATCCACCGATGCCAGAGCGCCCGCTCCATCGCCACTCAGCAGCAACCCATAACTGGCGTCGTACCGCCCGCGCACGGGCGGGACGCCGTGCAAGTTGCCGGCGACGATTAGGTCCCCGTGCCCGTCTCCGTCGAAGTCTTGCGCGAGCACTGCATAGACTGGCGCGAACTGAGCCTCGATGGGAAGAGGCCGGAGGTCGAAGGTCCCGTCTCCGTTGTTCACGGCAATGGAACTGGCAAGAAGATGCGCCTCCAGAACGTTGGCTTGCCGCAGTTCCGATGCTGAAAAGATGTCCTCGATGCGGCTGGCGCCGAAATCAGCATAAGAAGCGTACCGGCTCGCCAGGCCCGGAATCTGTCGCACCAGCAGATCGCGACCTGCGAGTGGGTAGCTCACACCGTTCCTGTACGAGGTCAGGATCTGTTCCAACGCGCCATTGCCAGAAAAATCATGGATATACAGCCGCACCGGCTCACTTAGTGTTGCCTGGATGTAGGAGTTGAGCCCCAAGTTGCCCAAAACCAGATCCTCGCGTCCGTCGCCCGTCAGGTCGACTGCGGTGACGCTGTGCCACCACCCGTTGGTCCCCGAAAGGTCGGCCTTGGCGGTACGCTCCACGAACCGGCCATCCTCCTGCCTGAAAACTCGAACCGGCATCCATTCTCCGACCACGATCAGGTCGAGCTGTCCGTCGTCGTCATAATCGACCCAGGCGGCCGACGAAACCATGCCGGCCTGCGACAGCGCCTCCGATTTGTCATTGGTAACGTCGACGAACTGCCCGGTGCCGTCATTCTGCAGCAAGTAGCTTCGAGGCGTGAGACCGTAGTTGCGCGCGACTACGCGGCTGCCAACAAAGAGATCGAGGTGACCGTCTCCGTTGAAATCGCCCGGCACAACACAGCACCCGTTTTCAAAGAAATCGGGTAGCGCATCGTCAGCTCGCTGCCACCCACCCTGGCCGTCATTGATATACAGTCTGTCCCGCAGGGGGGGGTGATCGTCCCAGAACTCGTTGCCCCCGCTCACGACGTAGAGGTCCTGATCCCCATCGCCGTCGGCATCGAAAAAGGCTGCGTCGACGTCCTCGTGCAGACTGTCCGCGCGAAATACTCCATCGCTGGCGTTGCGGAACGTACCGCCAGCCGTCTGGAAGAACAGCCGGCCCGCCTGTCGCTTTGCACCGCCGACATAGATGTCATCCAGCCCATCGCCGTTGACGTCACCGACAGCGAGGGCCGGCCCCTCAGTCGAGAGCTGGTGCGGCATGAAGGGCTCACGGTTGTAGTCGAAGAAGGTGTTCTCTTCATGTTTGAAGTCGATGCCTAACTGAGTCGTGACGTCTTCGAACAGCGGTGGTGTGGCGGCCGCCTCTCCGTAGTGGTACCTGCCTGTGGCCTCGTCCTGTGAAAGCGTGACGGTCTGATCCACCGCCATGTCGGTCAACACTTGGTAACGATAGTCCGGCCAGATGACAATCAGCGAGTCTACCTGCTCGGACGGACCCACCCCGAAGTGCAGTTGCGCATCGACCGACGATTGGAAGCCGCGTGTTGGCATTTGCTCCAACATCTGCATCGCTCCGTCATGTTTGATGATGACCTTCGCGCCGATCCCGGCGGTATTCGCTCCAGAGCCCCTCAGAAGCACCCGCAGGTAGTGATGTCCGGTGATCTCGCCAGTGCGGTTTCGGTAGATCGCAGCGGGTGCGTTGATATGATTCACGACCAGATCGAGAGCGCCGCTGTTGTTCAAGTCGACGTAGGCGGCGCCGTTTGAGAAACCCGGCTGCGCCAGACCCCAGGCGTCGGCCACATTTGTAAAGGTGAGATCTCCGTTGTTGCGAAACGCATAGTTGGGAATGGGTATCTGCGGCATTAGTCCGAGAAGCACTAGATCCTCGGCGGTGATACCCTCTTCCAACGAAGCCTGAATTTCCCGGTTGCGCAACACGTTGAAGAAATCCAGGTCGTTCGCCCTGTGATAGATACCGTTCGTAATGAACAGGTCCTTGTAACCGTCGTTGTCCAAGTCGGCGAAGAGCGGTGCCCAGCTCCAATCCGTGGCATGGACGCCGCCCAGATACCCGATTTCGCTAAACCGGTGTCGGCCGCGATTGAGCTGGAGTGTGTTTCGCGCGTACTGAGGATGATAGCCGGCCTGTAACTTCAGGTACTCGATGTCGAAGGTCTCGGCATTCGCAGAGGTTTGCAGAATCTCCTGCCGTTCCGGTAGCATGTCGAGAACCATCACGTCCGGTCTGCCGTCGTTGGTGAAGTCGGCGGCATCAACGCCCATCGACGAACGGCTGGTGTGTCCCATCGACGTTGCAATGGACTCGGAGAAAGAGCCGTCGCAGTTGTTGTAATAGAGGAAATCGCTCTCCTGGAAGTCGTTCGCTACGAACAGGTCGGGACAGCCGTCCAGGTTCAGGTCACTCACCACCACGCCGAGACCGTATCCCTCGACGCCACCGAAGATGCCCGCCTCGCGCGTAGCATCGACGAAGCGGTCACCGTCATTGCGGAACAGGCGATCACCCGCCCTCGGATGGTGCTCCTCGCGTTGTGGGTTGAAGACGTTGCCACGCTCTCTGTGGACAGAGTGATTCAGCAGGTACACGTCGAGGTCGCCATCGAGGTCATAGTCGAAGACGGCGGCCTGAGTCGAGTATCCGGTATGTCCCAGCCCGTACGCCTCGGTCATGTCGCTGAAGCTGCCGTCTCCGCTGTTGATGTAGAGCACATTGCGTCCGTGCATGGTGAGATAGTTCACGGCCGACACATAGATGTCGAGGTGCCCATCTCCATTCACGTCCGCCATCGTGACGCCGCTGGTCCAGCCTTCGCTTCCGGCCACTCCCGCACGCTCGGTAATGTCCTCGAACTCGTAGTCACCTCTGTTGCGATACAAACGGTTGGGACCCAGGTTGGACGTGAAGTAGATGTCCGGCAGGCCGTCGTTATCGATGTCGCCGATGGCAACGCCGCCGCCGTTATAGTAATTGAGATAATTGAAGATGTTGAATTCGGGATCATCCGGCAGCTCGTTGACGAACGTGACGCCGGTCGATTCGGGCAGCAGCAACTCAAACAGCCTCGCGGAATCAGCGTCGCAGCCAGCGGTCACTCCTGCTACCCCGGCGGCAAGAGCTAGTGCACACGATGCGTTAATGCTGTGCACGACAGTCAGCCAAGCGTGGTGCTAGTTCGCTGGCCGGATACGGATCGCCTGTCCGCCACCGGCAGCGAGGTTAAGCGTCAAATGGGAACGGCCGTCGACGGGTCGGCTCGAGATGTCGACCGGGAACGGGTTGTGAAGCCAGTGGGCTCCCGCTCCATCCGCATAGATCTCGGCCACGTAGCTCCGACCTTCGGGCAGGAACCAGAGTGGGATATCAAAAGTGCGCGCTTCCTCGTCCGTAATGGCGCCCACGTACCAGTCTTCGCCATCCCGTTCATGGCGCGCGACTATGACGTAGTCTCCGATCTTGCCATCCAGCACGCGCGTGTACTCCCAGTCCACCGCGACGTCCCGGATGAACTGGAAGGCCGGCTGGTTCTCGTAGTTCTTGGGCAAGTCCGCCGCCATCTGAATGGGTGAATAGAGCACGACGTAGAGCGCGAGCTGCTTGGCGAGGGTCGTGCGGAGCCGGGACTGCTGGGGAGTTCGGGGCGTGCCGGTTTCGCTCTCAATCAGGATGTCGAACACGCCCGGCGTGAAGTCCATCGGCCCAGCGAGCATGCGCGTGAAAAAGAGGATGGTCTCGTGCTCCGGCGGATTGCCGCCATCGCCCGCCCAGGCGTTGAACTCCTGACCCCTCGCTCCCTCGCGCGTCAGCATGTTCGGATAGGTCCGGCGTTCACCGGTATCCTTGATCGGCTCGTGGGCATTGATCATGATGCCGTGCCGCGCTGCCGACTCGATCACCTTTCTCCAGTGCCGCACCATGTACTGTCCGTGGTGGGCGTGACCGTGTGAGGTCTCATCACCCACGTAACCCGTCTTCACGGCCTCGATCCCGAGTTCCTGGTAGAGCCCGAATGCATCTTCCAGCTGCCGCTCGTAGTTCTCGATCCCCATCGAGGTCTCATTGTGCCCGATCAGCCCAACGTTCCGCTCCCGCGCGTAGGCGGCGAGCGCACGCAGGTCATAGTCAGGATAGGGCTGGGTGAACGAGAACAAATCCGCGTTTTCGTACCAATTGCCGTCCCACCCGACATTCCATCCTTCCACCAGGACTCCCCCGAACCCGTTCTCAGCCGCAAAGTCGATATACCGCTGTGTGTTCTCGGTCGTTGCGCCGTGCTTCGGCCCGGAACTCCACGTCATCGTGCGGATATGCATGCCCCACCAGATACCGATGTACTTCATCGGGCGGATCCAGCTCACATCATCAAGCGCGTTCGGCGGATTCAGATTCAGGCCGAGGACCGACGGCGCGAGATCCGCCGCTTGGTCCGCCAGCTGGATCGTGCGCCAAGGCGTCGCGAACGGCGTGCGGCCGCGAACCTTGACTCCGTCGTTCCACGGCGCGAGGTACACACGCAACGTTCGGTTCTGCTCCCGAGCGCCGATGAGGGTCATTCCGGCGTAGTCGACCAGATGGGCCTCGTGGATCACGACGTGCAAACCGTCCCGAAACTCCATCGTGAGAGGGGTGTGTACTGTATCGAGCGTGCTCAGCGGCGAAGCACGGTACACATACTCGTACCGATTCGGCTGAAACGCCGGGATCCACCACGCCCGGGCGTCGTCGGCCAGGGCGAACTCAGTCAGCTCCTCGGTGATCTCGAACTCCTGCAGCTCGGGCTGGTCCGGGAGCTCGTACCGGAAGCCGATGCCGTCGTTGAAGACACGGAACACGACGACGAGTTGGCGGCCGGGCGCCGTTGTTTCCGCGAGCGAGACGCGGAGCTCATTGTGGTGATCCCGTACTTCTCGCACTTCGCCCCACGGCTGACGCCAGGTCTCGTCGACCGAATTCCTTGCTGTGCTGACTACCCGCAGACCTTCACCCAGCGGCGGCTTCCCCCGGAACTCGAAGCCGAGTCGGGACGGCTCGACAACGGCCCGACCGTCGCGTTGCAGGCTGTAGTAGAACCGACCGCCGCGGATCTCGACGGTGACCTGGTTCCTACCATCCGGTGAAGCCACGCGGAGCGGGACCTGCCCGGCGACGGGGGTCGCCGCAAAGAGCATCGCGCCCACCGTCCCGAGTGCGACGGAACAAGTCTGGCAGTGCAGCCACAGTTTCATAGCCTGTCCTCATTTCGACTGAAGTCCGAACCGCTACCCGCCCACGCCGAGCACCGGCGGACCTATTCCGTGCGTGCCGGGGTAACGCTAGTAGGTTATCTTGTGGTTGACAACGTGATATCGGAGCCCTCGATGCTCATGTCCTCGCGGAAGTCCTCTGGGGTCGCCCTGCCGACCCTCACTGTGCTCACCGGTCTCCTTGTCGGCTTGGTGTCCGGTTGCGCGCATCCGACCACTACGAGCGAGGCCGAGCCCGAGAATGCCCCGCAGGAGGAGCCCATCAACACGGTTACCTCGGAAGAAATGGAGCAGACACCCAACGAGGGGATCCAAGAAGCCCTCATTGGCCGCGTTTCAGGAGTCACAGTCACAGAGACGCCCAACGGCATCAAGATCCTCATCCGAGGCGCCACTTCGATCCACGGCAGCAACGAGCCGCTGTACGTCATCGACGGCATCCCGATCCTGAACCTTACGGGCGGAGCCTTGCTCGGGATCAGTATTCACGACATCGAGTCCATCGAGGTGCTGAAGGACGCCGCGAGCATGACGATGTACGGCATTCGCGGCGCCAACGGGATCATCGTCATCAAGACCAAGCGACCGAATCAGTGACGGGCTCAAGGCGCTGACGCCCGCGCCATCCGGGTGGAGCCGAAGACAAGTGGTCGGTCGTTGTTGCGCGTGACCACGTACAGCTCACCCCGGCTTGTACGGATACGCTGGATGTCGCGTGCCTGTCCGGGAACGAGAAGACCGCTCTCCCGCGTGGGGACTGGATCGAACGCTCCCTTCCCGTCTCCGCGCAGGAATAGCCCATAGCTCGCGCTCATCCGGCCGATCTGCGGCTTGACGTTATCGAAATTGCCGGCCAGCAGCAGGTCCAAGTTGTCGTCCTCATCGAAGTCTCCGGCCAGCACACCGTAGACCGGAGCAATCTGTGCTTCGAGCGGCAACGGCACGAGCGTGAAGGAACCGTTACCGTTGTTCCTCGCCAGAGCTGTCGCGAACGTATACGCCGTTTTCAGCACTGCATCAGCCAGCTGGTCGGGCGCAAAGATATCAGTCACCGTCTGCCGGACATAGGACTCATACGTAGGATAGCGCGACTTGAGGAAGGGCACCGATCGTATGAGATCGTCGCGCAGCACGAGCGGATAACTGACCCCATTGCTGTAACGCGACACGATCTGCTCGACGACACCGTTCCGATCGAAATCCTTTACGTACATCGTCGTGGGTTCGTTCTCGGCGGCCCACAATCCAGTGTTCAGCCCAAGGTTGCCCACGACAAAATCGGTGCGGCCGTCACCGGTGAAATCGCCGGCCACAATCCGGTTCCACCAACCGTGGCTCATCTCGAGCCCCGGCGCATCCATGCGCGCCAACTCGCTGTGACCCGTGTTCCGAAAGATCGTGATCGGCATCCACGCACCTACGACGACGAGGTCGGCCCGGGCGTCTCCGTCCACGTCCTGCCAGACGGCATCAGTCACCATGCCGATCCGCTCCAGCTCAGGCGCCACGCGCTGCGTAACATCCGTGAAGCGGCCCCGTCCGTCGTTCTCCAGCAGCACGCTTGTCGGATCGAGACCATAACGCCACGGGACGACGCGCCCGCCGACGAACAGATCGACATCACCATCCGCGTCGAAATCGTGTGGCGCCACGCGTGATCCGCTGATGTTCATCGCCGGCAGGTGACCCGTCGCCTTGCGGAAGTTGCCCCGCCCATCGTTGAGGTACAGCCGGTCCCGCAGTGCGGGCGCTATGTCCGAGAATTCGCTGCCGCCACTCACGACGTAGAGATCGGCAGAACCGTTGCCATCGGCATCAAAGAACACGGCCCCCAGGTCTTCTGAGATCCGGTCAACCTCGAACAGCGTCGCATTGCTGCTAACGAACCTGCCATTACGCCGCTGTACTAGCAGCTGACCCGCCTGATCCTTCGCGCCACCGATGAATGCATCGTCCAGTCCGTCACCATTGACATCCGACACGGCCATGAACGGGCCTTCGGTCGAGAGCATCTTCGGCATCAGCGGCTCCCGCTGAAAATCGACGAACTCGTTCTCCTGATGTACGAACTCGAGCGCAACCTGGTCCGTAACGTCAATGAAGAAGGTCGCGGGAGGCTCAGGCATAACGGGTGCCGTCGGCGACGCCGACGCCTGTCGAACGGTCAGGCGTTGGTTGGCCGCAACGTCTGTCAGCGTGCTCATTCGCCCGTCCGGCCACTCGACCGTAACCGACTCGACGGTATCGAGCCCGCCGATCCCGAACGTCAGGACATAGTCGACACTCGACTGGAACCCGCGAGAGGGGATCAACTCCTGGAAGAACAACTGGTCTCCGCTCCGGAGCGTGATCTTCGCTCCGACGGCGAACCGATTGGGACCCTCTCCCTCGAGTTGGACCTGGAGGTAGCGGTTGTCGAGAATCCCCCGGGCGTTGTTGCGATAGATGAAGGCCGGTTGATTGACGTTGTTCACGACCAGATCCAGCGCACCGTCTCCATCCAGGTCCCCGTAGGCAGCGCCGTTGGAGAACCCCTCGGTGTCGAGCGCCCACGCAGCGCCCGGGTTGGAGAAGGTCAGATCACCGTTGTTCTGAAGGCCGTAGTTCGGCAGGGGCGTAGCACTCATCATCTCGACGAGCCGCATGAAGTCGACTCGCTCCCCCTCGGCAGCCATTTCCTGCATCGTTTCCCTGCGACCCAGATACTCGACATAGTCCTGCTCGGTCACATCCCGCGCGATGCCGTTGGTGACATGGATATCCTTGTGACCATCCAGATCGTAGTCCGCGATCAGCGCACCCCAGCTCCAGTCTGTTCGGGACACGCCGGCCATCTGGCCTATGTCGCTGTACGTCCCGTTGCCGTTGTTCAAGTGGAGCATGTTGCGCACGGACTGATGGTGATAGCCGAGTTTCAGCCTGAGCTGGGAGACGTCCCAGCTCTCGTAGAAGAACGTCTTCTTGAGCCGGTGGTCGTCCTCCGGCAGCATATCGAGCACGTACACATCCAGCCAGCCATCGTTGTTGATATCCGCGACATCGAGCCCCATCGACGAATAGCTGATGTAAGGCATCTGCCGGTCGAGTACTTCGGTGAAGGTTCCATCCCGCTGGTTGATGTAGAGGTAGTCCCGCTCGAAGAAGTCGTTGGAGACATATATGTCCGGCCAGCCGTCTCGATTGAGGTCGCCTATTGCCACGCCCAGGCCGAGGGCGATCTCGCTACCGAAAATGCCGGCCTGCTCGGTCGCGTCGACAAAACGCCCACCCTCGTTGCGATACAGTTTGTCTCCACCGAGGTCATGGCGAACGTGCCGGATGTTCTGCAGCCTGAAGCTGCTGACGGCGCGAGACGAGTTGTTGACCAGGTACAGGTCCAGGTACCCATCGCGGTCGTAGTCGAAGAACGCGGCGTGCGTGGCCCAGCCTTCGTCCGCGATGCCGTACTCGGCCGCCATCTCGGTGAACCTCGGCACGCCGTTGGCGTTCAGGCCCTGATTGATGTAGAGCTCGTTCGCCCGACGGTCGGCCACGTCCCCTGCGTAACAGACGTAGATGTCGAGCAGTCCGTTGCCGTCGAGGTCGACGAAGGTGACTCCGGTCGCCCAGAAGCCCTTTCCCGCAACCCCTGCCTCCTCGGTGACGTCACTAAACCGGAAATCGCCTTCATTGAGGTACAGGCGGTTCTCCCCCAGGTTCGCCGTGAACAGGATTTCTGGTAGACCGTCTCCAGTGAGGTCACCCAGCGCCACCCCACCGCCGTTGTAGTAGTTGCGGTAGGTGAAGACGTTCAGCTCGCGGGTATCGGCGAGGCGGTTCTCGAAGCGGACGCCGGTGTAGTTGGAGGGGAGCTGCGTGAAGAGCCGGCCGTCTGCCGCTGGCGCCTGGCCCATGCGATGATCCGCGACGGACCGGTCCACCCCGGAGCAGCCGGCGAGGAAAACAGACGCTGCAAGCAGGAGCCGAAGCGCTCGGCCTGTGACGCCGTTCATGTCGTTAGGCCAGAGACGAACGGAGGACGTATGAAGCAGGCAAGCGGTCTACTGTGCCATTGCCTGCCCTCGAGATGAGAGCAGGCTATGGCGTCCAGAATGGTGAAGAGCCCGTGCGGGGTCAGTATCCCGGGTTCTGCACGAGCAACGGGTTCGCGTCCAGCTGCGTCTGCGGAATCGGCATCAGGACGAGATGGGGTGCACCCGCCTGCTTGAACGACCACGCTTGGGTGTACTTGCCATGCCGTATCAGATCCTGGCGCCGCTTGGCCTCGGCTGTGAGCTCGAACAGCCGCTCTTGGAGGATCGCGTCACGGTCGACGGCCGCCAGCGGCTCGTCCGGCTCGAAGACTCGGGCGCGGAGCGTGTTCACGAGAATGAGAGCCTCGCCCGCATTCCCCATTTCCAACGACGCTTCCGCCTTGACCAGGTAGATCCCGGCGAGACGGAACAAGGTGAAGTCGTTGCCGTTGTGCTGGGAAACGTGGTCCGGATCTGCAGGCCACTTCATGATACGGGTGCCTTCACCTTCTCCAGCCTGCGTCTCGTCAATGATGTCCACCGTGAAAACCAGCGGATTGCCGGCGCGGTCGTTGACCGGCACGCCCGTCAACACATTGACCTGTGGCCCTTCCAGGAAGATCTCCCGACGCTGGTCGTCTGCATCGAAGGCGTTGTAGGTCTCTGCCAGGGCCGCGAAGCCGTTCCACGGGGACGGATCGAACTGGTTGTAGTGCAGGGCCCGATGAATGAAGTTGAGGCCCAGACCTTCCTCGGCCTTGTGGTTGATAACCAGGATGTTCTCGGGAGACATGTAGTTGTCGGCCTCGAAATTCGAGCGCCAGTCGGTGGCTAGTGTGTACTGACCGGAGTTTAGGATGCGGTCCGCGACGGCGATAGCAGCTTCGCAGGCGCTCTGGCCACCCACCTGCACGTTCATGCAAGAGTTGTACGAGGTCGCGCTGGGCGCATCCGTCGCGAACACCCCGGCGTTCAGATACATATTTGCCAGGATGGCATCGACAGCGCCCTTCGTCATGCGTCCGTAGTCGCTCGCCGGCCAGGTGTCCGGCAGGTCCGCCCGGGCTGCCTGGAGCTCGCTGTCAACGAACTGGAACACCTCGGCGCGCGTGTTGCGCGGCCGTTCTTCGATCTCGGTCGTCGTGACGATCGGCACGCCACCGAACATGTCCATCAGGTAGTAGTAGTAGAGAGCCCGAAGCGCCTGGGCTTCAGCTTCGATGGCCGCCTGATTCGGCACGACCGTGTTCTCCAGCCCCTGGAGCAGTACGTTGGCGCGTGTGACGCCGCGGAACATTGCCTCCCAGACCCCGTTGATGTCTGTGAGCCCGGCCGGACTGTTCGCGGTCCAAGTGTGCCGCTGAATCTCGAGCCACCGGCCGGCGTCGAACCAGTCGCTTCCGCGCGTGGGCACGATCATCTCGTCCGAGCTGATTTGGCTCAGATTGTAATACCGCTCCTCCCAATCACCACCGCCCGGTCCCAACACGTTGTACACCGCTGCCAGTCCACTGAGCGCTTCGGCCTCGGTCTGATAGAAGTTGTCGGGGGTGATCGAGCTGGTGGGTGTCTCCTCCAAGTCGGTGCACCCCTGCAAGGACACCAGAAGCGGCGACACGAGCAGAAGCATGAACAGCGCCACAGCGCGAGTCGAATTCCACACGGGCAATTTTGTCATAGAACGCTGCCTTTGTAGGTGACCAAATCTCATGTGCCTTTGCACGTTACGTAGAATCGCATGGGCAACGCGCCTCCGGTGCATCTGACCGGCGGGCGCGTTGCCACTTCGCTTAGAATCTAACACGGACCCCCGCAGTGAACGTACGCGGACGCGGATAATTGAGATAATCGAGACCGCGCGACGCCAAACCGGATTGCGTATGGACTTCCGGGTCATAGCCGGAATAGCCCGTGAGCAACAACAGGTTGTCGCCCGACACGTATACCCGCGTGTTGCGCTCCCCTTCCGCCGCTCCCGGCAGTGTGAACGTGTACCCTATCGTGAGGTTCTGCAGGCGCAGGAACGAACCATCCTCGATCCAGCGGGACGAGACGATGGCCGGCTCAACGATGGCCGTCGAGTCGTCCAAGGCCGACTTCAGGAAGTTCTGACCCGTAAGCGCTTGCGATTTCGTGCTGTAGACGAGTGCGGTGTTGTTGAACACGTCATTTCCGACCAAGCTACGGACGAGGAAGCTGAAATCGAAGTCGCCCCACATCACCTGACTGCGAAAATCGAGCGTGAAGTCCGGATTGGCGTCGCCCAGAATGTTGAAATCATCGCCGGTCGGGATCGTCGTCGGGTCCGCGAGGAGTGTGCGGCTGGTTTCGCGCCCCAGGGTGTCTCGCTCGATCTCATATTGGTTGAACAGCTGCTGTCCCTGAGCATTCCAGCCGACAAACTCGGGTCCCCAGAAGGTGCCGAGTGGCTCGCCGGGGAGGATGCGCTGGACGTTGTTGCCGGACTGGCCCTCACCACTGACACCGCCCGTGACAATGAACTGGCGACCGCCCAGGTCGACGACTTCGTTTTTCTCCGTTGAGAACACGATCCCGGCCAACCACGTCAGGTTCGAGCTGGAAATCGCCACCGCGTCGAGCGCGATCTCGAGGCCCCGGTTGCGAACCTTCCCGATGTTCTCGAGCCGTGTGCCCACCACCGCCGGCTGCGGCACTGTCACATCCAGCAGCAGGTCGGATGTGTTCTTGACGTAGTATTCGACGCTGCCCGACAACCGGTTGTTCCACAGGCCGAAATCGACTGCCGCGTTGACCTGTGACGTTTGCTCCCATTTGAGATCCGGGTTCGGATTCCTATTCGGGAACACACCAACGACGGTGTTCTGCCCAAAGGGATAGAGAGCACCGGGTTCCAACGTGATCAGCGATGCGTAGGGTGGCACGGCCTCATTCCCCTGCAGGCCCCAGCCGGCCCGGAGGCGCAGTTCCGAAAACAGCCCGTCGCGCATGAAGTCTTCTTCACTGATGCGCCACGACGCAGACAGGGCCGGGAACACTGCCCACTTGTTGCCCGATCCGAACCGAGACGAACCGTCGTACCTGAGCACCCCGGTCAGGTTGTAGCGCTCATTGAGACTGTAGTTGACTCTGCCGAAGTAGGATGCAAGGCGCCTGTCTTCCCGCCAGGAGAACGGCCGCACCAACTCGTTACCGCCACCCAGGTTGTTGAAGCTGAACGCATCGGTGGCGAAGTCTCGGCCTTCAGCCCCGAACTCCCCGAGAGCGTAGTCGCTGAACTCGTACCCGCCGACGACTTCGACGCTATGGATGCCGCGGTAGTACTGCCAGTTGAGCAGGGTCTGCAGTGTCACCGCCGTGCTAAACCGACCCACCTGTGCTGCGCGGCCGTTCCACTGGGCTCCGGCGGGACTGGCGGCTGGGAAGTAAGTACGCCGCGTTCCGTCCGCATTATCCACACCCACATTGATCTGCGCCGTGAGACCGGGCAGCAATTCCAAGTCGGCCTTCACGTTACCGAGGATGCGGGTCGTGCTGGCGAAGTCCAGCGTTTGCTCGGCGAGTCCGACCGGGTTGCGTACCCCCTGCGAGCCGGGCCCGATCTCATAAAATGATTCTATCCCAGTTTCCGGATCGGTCACCGTCACGGCTCGGGTCGGGTTGAACTCAATCATGTTGTGCAACACTGCCCCCTCGAAGCCCCCGGTGTTGACGTAGGGGACATAGTCGTGTTCGATGCGCGATCCCGTCAGATTGAGCTCCAGACGCAACCGATCGTTCCAGGTACTATGCGTACCGCTGAGACGCCCCTGAATGCGCTCAAAGCCGCTGCTGAGTACCACTCCTTCTTGATTCATATAGTTGAGCGAGGCACGATAGCGCGTTTCGGCGCCCCCGCCGGAGAACGACAGGTTGTGGTTGTGCGTGACGGCACTGCGGGTCACCTCGCGCTCCCAGTTCGTATTGGCGGTGCCCAGCTCGTCGAGGCGCTCCTGCGCCAAGTTCCCTGCTGTGACCTGCTCTTGCACGAACTGCCGGTACTCGTCACCATTGAGCACGTCCAGAGTCTTTGCCGGCGTACCCAGCGCCACATAGCTGTCATATTCCACGACCACTCCGCCGGACGCACCTTTCTTGGTCTCGATCAGCACGACACCATTCGCGCCGCGGCTGCCGTAGATGGCCGACGCCGATGCGTCTTTGAGGACGGTGATCGAGGCAATGTCCGAGGGGTTGAGCAGGGCCAGCGGGCTCCGTGCCAACGCAGCGGAGCCGCCGATGCCGATACCGCCTGCTTCGGTCTGCACGTTCTGGATAGGGACGCCGTCGATCACGTAGAGTGGCTCGTTGCTGGCGCTGATAGACGTACCGCCGCGCACCCGGATCTGTACGCCGGCGCCGGGCTCACCGCTGTTCCGCACGATATTGACACCCGCGGCACGGCCCTGGATCATCTCGTTGACGTTCGTGACCACGCCGACTTCGGCCTCCTCGACATTGATCGTCGCAATCGATCCGGTGATCGCCTCGCGGCTCTGGGTGCCGTAGCCGGTCACCACCACTCCTTCTAGGAGCGCCACCGCCGGCTGCATCGCGATCTCCACCGAGATCGTCGCACCGGAGGTGATCGTAACTTGCTGCTCTTCGGGACCGAACCCGATCCGGGTGACCCGCAGAACGTGGGTCCCCGGGGGTACTCGAGTGAGAGTGAAGCGACCCTCGTTGTCGGAGGCCGTTAGGAGCTGCATTCCGACGATCTGAACCCTTGCGCCGAACAGGGGTTGTTGGGTCGTGCCATCGAGAACCTGCCCGGTGATAATGCCGGTGGGGCCTTGCGCGGCAAGCTGGCCCGCCCACAACAGGCTGACAATAGACGCGAGAATGATATTACGAGTCTTGATCATGTGGTTGCCCTCCCAGGTCTTGGAGTGCATTGCTGCGGCACGCTACCGAAGCGGATTCCGGTCAGACCCCGTGCCTGCCCGTGACGGTAGCCTCGCCCATCATGCGTACACACGGAGGTACACCTCAACGAGTGACCTCCCCACCTATCGCTTGATCACGCAGCCCGGCCCACGACCGGCTCATTTGGCGCGTAGGCCTGCCAGTGGAAGAAGCGAATTTCTGGACAGTATATAAGAAAAAAGAGACTTCACTGTACCGACCATGTCAAGAACGGTGCAAGTGGGTTGGTGGATGGGAGCGGGGGGTCCCTGTCTCCATAAGTGGTGGGACCCAAAATCGACCCCAGACTGCTCGAAATTGAGTGAATCTGACTGATGCCAAGGAGAACACCGACGCTCCCAACACACTGTCTCAATGTGCAACACGCGTCGCGGACCACTGTGGTCTGATCAAGCCTCGATGGCCGAAAGATTCTCCATCAAGAGCAGCACGCTCGCAACTGTCCACCGGCCTCATCCCTTTGTCGCCTTGACTCGCCCGCCGCCGAGGGCAGATTCGACTCATGCGCGCGCTCTTCCCCAGTACTCGCAGTCGCCGCCCTGTCATACCAGGGAAAACGCCGAAGTATGGCCTGTTTTGCCTGCTGACGGCGAACCCAATATGAAGGAAACGACCATGAAAGATCTCGGACCTCACCTCACTTTTGCGTACGCGTTTCTTTTCGTCTCGACCCTCCTGGTACTTAACGGCTGCAGTAGCGGTCCCAGATGGAGCGAAACGGAATCGGGAATCATCAGAACCGTAAGCAACCGGGGTGGGCAAACCTTGGGCTACGTGACGACCTCGGGAGTCAACCTGCTCACTGTAGACCGGTTCGCCTTCAAGGACCTGAACAAGAATGGGGAGCTGGATCCGTACGAAGACTGGCGCCTCTCAGCCGACGAACGAGCGCAGGACCTGGCCTCCAAGATGTCTGTCGAGCAGATCGCCGGTCTCATGCTCTACAGTGCCCACCAGGCCATTCCTGCGGCAAGCGGACGGTTTGGCGGCGGTACCTACGACGGCAAGCCGTTTGCCGAGAGTGGTGCGTACGCCTGGGATCTGTCCGACGCGCAGCAGGACTTCCTGACTGACGACGATCTGAGGCACGTACTGATCACGTCGGTGGAAAGCCCGGAGGTGGCGTCACGCTGGAACAACAACGTCCAGGCGTTGGTGGAAGGCATCGGGCTCGGGATCCCGGCCAACAACAGCTCGGACCCGCGCCACCGCACGCAGTCTGATGCCGAATACAACGCGGGTGCCGGAGGGGATATCTCGCAGTGGCCCAGTTCGATCGGCCTCGCCGCGACGTTCGACCCGAGCATCGTACTACAGTTCGGCGAAATCGCTTCTAAGGAATACCGCGCGCTCGGCATCACGACGGCGCTGTCGCCACAAATCGATTTAGCCACCGAACCCCGCTGGTTCCGTTTCAGCGGCACGTTCGGGGAAGATCCGGCCCTTGCGACAGACATGGCCCGCGCGTATGTGGACGGGTTTCAGACATCCGCAGTAGAAGCGGTCATAGAAGGGGGCTGGGGCTATGAAAGCGTGAATGCCATGATCAAGCACTGGCCCGGTGGTGGGCCGGGCGAAGCCGGCCGTGACGCACACTATGGCTTCGGAAAATACGCCGTCTATCCAGGCAACAACTTCGATATCCACCTGCTTCCGTTCACGGAGGGAGCCTTCCAGCTGGAGGGCGAGACGGGCATGGCGACGGCGGTCATGCCGTACTACACGATCTCCTTCAATCAGGATACAGCGCATGGCGAGAGCGTGGGCAACGCCTACAGCACATACATGATCACCGACCTGCTGCGAGGGACGTACGGCTTCGATGGTGTCGTCTGCACCGATTGGGGTGTAACGCGCGAGCACACGGGTATGGATAGGTTTGGCGCCACGCCCTGGGGGGTGGAAGGTCTGTCAGAGGCCGAGCGGCATTACAAGGCCTTGATGGCGGGCACCGATCAGTTCGGCGGCAACAACGATGCGGGCCCTGTCGTCGAAGCATATCAGATGGGAGTACAGGAACACGGTGAAGAGTTCATGCGCCCGCGGTTCGAGGCGTCCGCCGTCCGCCTGCTGAAGAACATCTTCCGCACCGGCCTGTTCGAAAACCCCTACCTCGATGTGGACGAAAAGGCAGCCACCGTGGGCCAGCCCGAGTACATGGCCGCCGGGTATGAGGCGCAGCTCAAGTCCTTGGTGCTACTCAAGAACCAAGACAACGTCTTGCCGCTCGCGCAAACCACAACGGTATACATCCCGCAGCGCTACGTGCCGGAAGGCCGGAGCTTCTTCGGAACGACCCCCGCTCGGACCGAGGATCCGATCAACCTGGAGATCGCGGGAAGGTATTTCTCCGTGACCGACGATCCAGACGCGGCAGATGCAGCCATCGTCGTCATCAACAGCCCGTCGTCTACAAACGGCTATGATCGAACCGACGTGGAGGCGGGCGGCAACGGTTATGTGCCCATCAGCCTTCAGTACGGCACGTACACGGCCACGCACGCGCGGGCCACGAGCATCGCCGGCGGGGATCCGCTAGAGACGTTCACCAACCGTTCGTACCGGGGCAAGACGGTCACCACTTCGAATGTGACCGACATGCAAGCGGTTCTCGACGCGCGCACGAAGATGAACGGGAAGCCGGTCGTCGTCGTCCTGAACATGTCGAACCCAACCGTGGTGTCGGAATTCGAGCCGAGTGCGAATGCGATCGTCGTCAGCTTCGGAGTGCAGGACCAGGCGCTCCTCGACATCCTGACCGGTGCGGCTGAGCCTTCGGGCCTGCTGCCCCTGCAGATGCCGACGAACATGCAAACCGTCGAGGAGCAGGGTGAAGACACACCGCACGACATGCGGCCCTACGTCGACTCGGAAGGCAACGCCTACGATTTCGCCTTCGGACTCAACTGGGCCGGTGTAATCCGTGACAACCGGACGGCGACCTACGGGGGAGGTACCCATAGTACGACAAACCATTAGCCGTCGCGTTGCGAGGCACGCCAGCGCAGGTGGTGAACCCCCGGGCGACAGGCGACTGCGGTTCTCCCAGCTCGCGATCGCTACGATCGTGGTCCACACAGTGACTTACTTTGCCGTGGGCGCTCTCGCTTTCTGGCTGCTCGACTACGCCGAGCTATACGCCCGCCCGGACGTGGCCGGGCTCATGCGGCAGACCAGTGACCCGCTCATCATGGCTGGTCCTGCGTTTCAGCCACTCCGGGGGTTCATCTTCGCGCTAGCGATCTACCCGGTGCGCGAGATCGTCTTCATCAGGCCACGCGGTTGGCTCGTGTTGTGGTGGCTGTTAGTCGCTTTGGGCATCTTGTCCACGTTCGGTCCTGCACCGGGGTCGATCGAGGGCCTCATCTACACGGTCATCTCCGTTCCACATCAGCTGCTGGGTCTGGTGGAGGTGATCGTCCAGGCGCTCTTACTGGCCTTCGGTGTGGTCTACTGGATGAACCATCCCGAGAAGCGCTGGCTAAAACGGATAATGATTGTCGTGTTTGTGTTGGCGATTCTGCTGCCGCTCGCCGGGTTAGTCGCGGGACCGAGTGGAGCCTAGCGAACGCACGCACCCGGAGGGCCTTGGGAAGGCATGAAAGTGTCTAGAACTATGAAAGTGATACGACGGTTGATCAGCAACGTGCCTCAGCCGCTCGATCTAGCGGTGGCACTCGCTGTCCTGGTTACGTGCGCCTCTGCCGTCACACCACTCTCGGGACAGGATGACCGGCTGCGCGATGATTGGGCTTCCCTCGCCCGATACCGCGACGCCAATGCGCAGCTCAGTCCGCCGCGAACGGGCGAGCAACGAGTGGTGTTTTTCGGCAACTCCATCACAGATGGGTGGGCGCAGTACTTCGACACGATGTTTGCGGACAAACCGTACGTGGGGCGCGGCATCAGCGGACAGACCACCCCGCAGATGCTGGTGCGCTTCCGCCAGGACGTGATCGCGATCGAACCGGCCGTCGTAGTGATTCTCGCCGGGACGAACGACATCGCTGGCAACACGGGCCCGTCGACACAGGCCATGATCGAGGACAACCTGATCTCCATGGTGGAGCTTGCCAAAGCAAACGGCATTAGCGTGGTACTCTCGTCTGTGCTGCCGGCATACGACTACCGGTGGCGGCCGGGGCTGGAACCCGCACCAAAGATCGTCGCGCTCAACGCTTGGATGACGGACTATGCGTCAACACACGACGTGGTGTACCTGGATTACCACTCAGCGATGGCTGACGGTCGCCAGGGTCTGCGGGCCGAGTTGTCGGAAGATGGTGTGCACCCCAACGAGGCGGGCTATCGGATGATGGCGCCACTAGCAGAACAGGCGATCACTGAAGCGTTGGGGCGCAGGACAATCCGCAGCTCGCTCCGGACTGTTGATATTGAAACCGGAAACATCAAAACGATCTATAGCGCGGACCGGCACTTCGAGGCCCCCAACTGGTCGCCCGACGGGCAGTACTTCATAGTGAACAGTGCGGGCCGGCTGTACCGTCTGGCCGTCGACGGTTGGGGGGGCCTCGCGGTGATCCCGACGGGCTTTGCCACTCGGCTTAACAACGACCACGGAATCTCGCCCGACGGGCGAAGCCTGGTAGTTAGTCATCATGCCGAAGAGCACATCACGGACCCGGAGCAAGACTGGCTCGCGTCTAGCATCTACATCCTCCCGATCGATGGCGGTGAGACACCGGTCAAGGTTACGGACAGAGCTCCCAGCTTTTGGCATGGTTGGTCTCCGGACGCAACGACGCTGGTGTACACCGCGCTCAGAGACGACAAGTGGGACATCTATGCGATCCCCTCGAGCGGCGGCGAGGAGCGGCGCCTGACAACATGTCCCGGACTCGATGACGGCCCCGAATACTCGCCCGACGGTGAGTTCATCTACTACAACTCATTCTGTAGCGGATCCATGGAGATCTGGCGCATGCGCCCGGACGGGAGTGGGGCCGAGCAGCTCACCAACGATGTTCACTCCAACTGGTTTCCGCACCCCTCGCCCGACGGGCGCTGGGTGGTTTTCATCACTTACCTAGAAGACCAGGGCGAGGCCCACCCGTTCGGTCGAGAAGTCAAGCTTCGTCTCATGGACCTGAGTGATGGTTCGGTGCGGGATCTCACGCCACCATTCTTCGGCGGTCAAGGTACCATCAACGTTCCTTCGTGGTCGCCTGACAGCCGCCGCGTGGCCTTTGTTACCTACGAGCAGCGGTAGAAAGAATAGTATGGGAGGAGGGTAAGCCAATTCGTAGAAGCCTTTATGTCGTAGGCCTCATATTACTGACCTTCTTTGTAATCTCGTTCCTCACGAACATCATCGGCCCTCTCGTCCCCGAGATCATCGATGACTTCAATCTCAGCCTTACTATGGTGGCCGTGCTGCCGTTCGCGTTTTTCATTGCGTATGGCGTCATGTCGATTCCGGCAGGGCTGCTGATCGAGAGGTTTCAGGAAAAGCCAATCATGATTGCGGCCTTTGCTGTCGCGTTCACGGGCTCATCCATCTTGGCCCTGTTCCCCAGCTACTTGACGGCAATCTGCTCACTGTTTCTCATTGGCTCCGGCATGGCCATGCTTCAGGTTGCGATCTACCCACTGTTGCGCGAGGCTGGCGGAGAGGAGCACTACGCGTTCAATGCCACTGTCGCCCAACTGGTTTTCGGTGCGGCGTCCTTTCTCAGCCCTCTAGTGTATTCGTATCTCGTGCTCAACCTCGAGAACCGGACTGCCGATTCGAACCTGCTGATCACTACGCTGTCGCGGGTCGTCCCTGAGGACATTCCCTGGATATCACTCTATTGGCTCTTCGCGTTGATTGCGTTGCTCATGATAGTTGTCGTGGCCGTCTCGAGAATTCCGAAGGTCGAGCGGAAGGCCGACGAGCAAGTCGGTGGTCTCACCACTCACTTGGGATTGATCAAGAACCCGATCGTCATCTTGTTCTTTCTGGGGATATTCACGTATGTGGGGCTGGAGCAGGGTGTAGCCAACTGGATCTCGGAATTCTTAAACACCTACCACGGTTACGATCCACAAACGACCGGCGCCCGGGCGGTTGCATGGTTCTGGGGTCTCATGACCATCGGCGCCCTCGTGGGCGTCGTGCTGTTGAAGTTCATGGATAGCAAGAGCGTGCTGGTTCTCTTCACCGTTGCAGCGATCATCAGTCTAACGGCAGCTTTGTTCGGTCCCGGGCCAGTGGCTCGGATTGCGTTTCCACTGGTCGGCTTCTTCGCCGCGGTAATGTACCCGGTGATCTTTTCCCTGGCG
>JBDGZZ010000010.1:0-39686 GCA_039588335.1 Gemmatimonadota bacterium
CCTTGGTTTGTGTCCTATGGCAGTAATGTGCCGCCGAGCTGCAGAGGCAGCCGCATCGGTCAGAATGTCCCAGGCAAACCGAAAGCGACCTCCGCGTCCGTCGTATCGTGACTCCTCCCGCTGCGCCGAGTAGGCTTCGACGAGCTGCTCCCTGTAAGCTCTGCGGAACCGCCGGGGATAAATGAGCAGGAGCAGAGAGTAGAGCTTCAGGCCGACGCCTCCGCGGCGGTTCGAGATTCGGCCAGGCATTAGGCCGGTCGGGTTCCCTGAAGAGTCGCTCGCGCGTACTGGATAACCTCTTCGAGGCGCTCAACTTCTGCCTGCAGCACGCTCTCTCCGAACTCAGTGAGGCGATAGTAGCGTCGTTGCGCCTGGTCGTCTTCCGGACGCGGTCTACTGCTCGCTTCTTCGATTAGATCCTTGTCCAGCATACGCTGGATTGACTCGTACAACGTTCCCGGCCCCATCTTGACCACTCCGTCGGTGCGGAGTTCGACCTCCTGCTTTATCGCGTATCCATGGCGTTCTCCTTCGGCAAGGACAAGCAGGATGTGGAACAACGCCGGTCTGAGTGGCTGGAGCTTCCGTACTGTGAGAGGCACGTCGGGCATTTGTCACCGTCAGTTTGAAGGGAGCAGCTGAGCCACGCCGCCCATACGTATCGGATTCCGATATGGTTTCAGGAGAGGCCTTGGAGGAGTCCGGCAGGGAACGTTGTTGTGGGCCTGGGCAGCTATATTGCTGGCGGGCCCGTGCAGGAGATTGACAGAGTAGGAGGCCAATCCCGAACCATGATGGCTATGAGGTCCACACAGTGAGTGGGATACGAGACCTGTCCGAGGTCGGTGCGCTGGATGCAGCGCTACAAGACGAACTCGCAGTCTTATATAAACACAGTCGAATCTGCCCAACATCGGTGAGGACGATAAGGGAGATCCGAGAGTTCGTGGACCGGAACCCTGACGTGCCGGTCTACCAGATCGATGTGATTCGCGACCGGTCCCTTGCCAGGCAGTTGGCCGATGACCTGGGAATCCGTCATGAATCACCGCAGGCAATTGTGTTGCAGAACGGAAGGCCTTTTGCGCACGGCTCACACCACGAGGTAACAACAGACCGACTCGAGGCGTGGTGTCGCGGTGCGCAAAGTGAAGTGGAAGAGTAGTGCGGTAAATCAGCCCGGCGTTCTCGAGGTCTTTCATGACATACATCCCAACTGTACCGTACATCCCGCCACCCGAGACTTCGATGGAGGCCCGGGAACTGGCGAAAGAGCTCGAGGACGTGATTCTCGAATTCCAGAAGAAACGTCCTCGCACCAGCGACGCGGACGTTAGGCAGGCAGTCAGTATCGTCCGCGCGCGGAGAGGGATTGGAGGTGCCCGCCAACGGACGGCGGTCTTGTTGATCGCCGTGCTCACCGGGCTGATTGTGGCACTGACTATGGGGTTCCTGTTACTCAGAATGGGTGGCTAGCACTCCAGCCGCTGCCCAATTCGACCAAATCACGCTCTCGGGATAACCCGCCTCACCTTCTGCAGGCAGTCTCGATAACGACTGAACTCACCGGAAACTCGTTAGCATCGGTTTCTACAGCTGCAATCCGGTCTACTACATCCAACCCGTCAACGACCTTGCCGAAAACCGCGTATCCGAAATCCCGGACTCCGTGATCCAGGGCCTCGTTGTGTTCCAGGTTTATGAAGAATTGTGACGTGGCGGAATTCGGGTCGGGGCGCCGTGCCATGGACAGGGTCCCGCGCTCGTTCAGCAAGCCGTTATCGGCTTCATTTGTGATGGGTGGCCGGGTCTCCTTCTGTTCTCTGGCCGTGCTGTACCCGCCTCCTTGGATCACGAATCCGGGTACGATACGGTGGATCAGCGTTCCATCGTAGAACCCGCTGTCCACGTAGGCGACGAAATTCTCGACCGTTATCGGTGCCTCCTCCGGATACACCACGATCGTCATATCACCGAAATTCGTACTGAACAGCACGGTGTCCTGTGTAGTCTGCAAGCACATGGGCTGGTCGGATGAGCAAGCTGCCAGCATAGCGAGCGTGCCGAGGGAGAGTGTGGTAAACGCGAGTTTTCGCATGCCTCGATCTCCGGTTGGGGCGGACGTCAGAGTTGTTGATATTCCCGAATTGAGTGCGAACCGTCAAGAGCGACGTACATAGCGCTCTACTCGCACTCGGCTGCAAGTTGCGGCATCTTAGTCTATCAGGCCGCGAATTCCACACCGACTGCAGGTCACCAAGATTCTGGGGGCTCGACAATGACTGTTGGCAGCTGCGTGACACCGAGGTCGAATCTGACGTGTCTTGGAATGCTCGCGATCTTGCTCGGCACTGTCTCGGTTCCGATTCAAGGGCAGCAACGGCGCAACTTGGCGCTCGAGGATTTCTATCGATTTGAGAACGTTGCAAGCCCGGTTATATCACCCGATGGACGAATGATCGCGTTCGTGCGAACGACGATCTTCGAGAATCACAATCGTACGCACAGCGAGGTTTGGCTCGTGCCCTCCGATGGGTCGGAGGACCCCATTCGGATCACCAGCCCGTCCTTCACTGCGTCTGGGCCTCAATGGTCTGCTGACGGGCAGCTGCTTGCGTTCTCATCGAACCGCAGAGTCGCGGGACCCGACGGCGAACTGAACAATACAATATGGTTTCTCCGGATGGACAGCCCAGCTGGAGAGGATGGCTGCTAAGGCCGGCGTTGTACGATCCGAACCGAACCTATCCGTTGATCTTGGCTATTCACGGAGGTCCCCATGGTGCCTATGGCAACGACTTCTCGTTCCATCGGCAACTCTTGTCAGCCAGCGGGTATTTCGTGCTCTACACCAATCCGCGTGGTTCAACCGGGTATGGTGAGAGCTTCAAATGGGCTATTTGGGGAGGCTGGGGTATCGATACCCAATTGACACCGAGCGCCTCGGCGTAACTGGAGGGTCCTACGGCGGTTTCATGACTAACTGGATCATAGGGCACACGGATCGCTTTTCGCCGTCGCGGTATCCAGCAGGTCGATCTCCAACTGGATGAGCGACTACGGTACGGCCGACATCCCGCGCACCAAGGAAAGCGAGTTCTTTGGACCACCGTGGGAGAAGGACAGCAGAGAACTCATGATCGAGCTGTCACCCATCACGTACGCTGGTAACGTCAGTACTCCCACCCTTTCCGTGCATGGTGAGCTGGACTACCGAGTGCCGATCCAAGAGGCCGAGCAAATGTACGTTGCCCTCAAGAAGCGGCGTGTGCCAGCCAGGTTTATCCGCTACCCTGACTCATACCACGGTGGGTGGACGCCGTGGCGCCAGGTGCATGCACTCTACTACGAGCTAGAATGGTGGGATACGTACCTACAGACTTCGTCGCCGGGGATACCATGAATGTCCGAATCAGACCACATTTGCCGATCGCGTTACTCTTGCTCTTATGTGCTGTGCTAGAAGCGCAAGAGGCGAACGTGGCAGTTGTCGGATCCGTCGAAGCACGCGCGGGCGAGAAACGCTCGGGCCTGCTGGAGATACCGAACGGGGTCGACGACGGCACCCGGATTCCAGTGACGGTTGTGCACGGTGCGCATGCTGGTCCTACGCTGGCGTTGATCGCGGGCACGCATGGGTACGAGTATCCTCCGATCCTCGCGTTGCAGAGGATCAGGAAACAACTTGCCGCAGCTGACCTCTCCGGAACAGTGATATTGGTTCACGTGGCCAACATGCCATCGTTTCTAGGAAGAACCATCTACTACAGCCCTGTGGACGGGAAGAACTTGAACCGCAGTTACCCGGGCGATCCCGCTGGGACGGTAACTGAGCGGATTGCGCATGCGATCACGACTGAGGTAATCGCTCAAGCCGATTACTTGGTGGACATGCACGGTGGTGACGGAAATGAGGCACTGCGGCCATACACCTATTGGACCGTAACGGGGAATGCCGCATTAGATGAGGCTTCGCGCAAAATGGCCCTGGTGTTTGGCCTGGACCACATAGTGATCGACCAGGCACGGACGGATCGTTCGGGTCCCTCCGTGTACACGGACATGACCGCACTCCACCATGGGAAGCCAGCGATAACAACGGAAACCGGAAGCCTGGGGTCGGTCGATGAGATGTGGGTCAATCTGGCAGAGCGCGGCGTGTGGAATCTTCTGCGGCACTTTGCGATGGTGGAGGGAGCCGTGGAGGTAACGGGGCCTGTGGTGTGGCTCGAGCGGTACGAGGTTATCGCTAGTCCGTCTACGGGTATGTTCAGTCCTGCCGTTCATGAGGGTTACGCAGTTGCTGAGGGTGGACTGCTCGGCACGGTGACAGATTTGTTCGGCGATCAGGCCCATGAAATTAGGGCTCCCTTTGCGGGGATAGTGAACTACGTGCTCGGCACGCCGCCAGTGAGCGAGGGGGAGCCGTTGGCAATGGTCAGCAGGGTCAAGGAAGGGAAGTAGGAGGAGCGATCATGGACATGTTTATCGGTGGCCAATGGGTGGACAGTGCGGAGTCGATCGAGGTACGCGACCCCTATGACGACGCATTGATTGACACTGTCCCAGCTGCAACGGCCAGTGACGTGGAGACAGCTCTGGTTACCGCAGTGGAGGGTTCCAGGATCGCGCGAGCCATGAGTTCATACGAGCGGTCAGGCGTTCTCGTTGAAGTCGGCCGGCTAGTAGCGGAGCGCAGTGAGCAATTTGCGGAGTTGATCGCGCGCGAAGGTTCAAAGACGATCCGAGAGGCGCGCAAAGAGGTATCGCGATGCGTGAATACGCTGAGAGCTTCGGGTGAAGAGGCGCGGCGCATTCATGGCGAGACAATTCCATTTGATTCGTTTCCCGGTGGCGAGCAGCGCCGGGGTTACTACGAGCGCGTGCCGGTCGGAGTGGTATTGGCAATAACACCGTTCAATGATCCACTCAATCTGGTGGCGCATAAACTGGGACCGGCAATTGCCGCAGGCAACTCCGTCATATTGAAACCTGCTACGGTTACTCCGTTGTCCGCGCTGGCATTGACGCGATTGTTTCTAGAAGCCGGATTACCGCCCTCCGTGTTGCAGGCGATTACCGGTCGAGGATCGGTGATAGGAAATCGTCTAGTTGCTGACCCGAGGGTGAGAATGGTCTCGTTCACCGGCGGCGTTGCGGCGGGCAATCAAATCACGACCCTTGCCGGGATCAAGAAGATAGGAATGGAGCTGGGGTCCAACTCACCAGTCGTCGTCTGGAACGATGCGGATATCGAATGGGCAGTGGAATCGTGTGTATCGGGAGCATTCTGGGCGGCGGGGCAGAACTGTATCGGAGTGCAGCGCATCTACATCCACAATGATGTCTACCCTGACTTCCGTGACGAGTTTGTCACGAAGACCCTAGCGTACCAGATAGGCGATAAGTTGGATGAGGCGACTGATATGGGACCGATGATCACCGCCGAGGAGGCTGAGCGTGTCGCGATCTGGGTTGACGATGCAGTGGCAAAGGGAGCAAAAGTCGTCGCGGGCGGTGAGCGAGACGGTACACTCGTGCAGCCTACGGTGTTGGAGCAGGTGCCAAAAGCGGTCGCAGTGCACTGCGAAGAAGTGTTTGGACCGACGGTGAACCTGTACCGAGTGAAGAGTACCGATGAGGCGATAGCGGAGGCTAACAGCCTGGAGTACGGGCTGCACGCTGCAGTGTTCGCGCGGGACCTGGAGGTGGCCTTCAAGATCGCCGACGGGATGGAATGTGGTGGAGTCATGGTGAACGACAGTACCGATTATCGTCTCGACACGATGCCTTTTGGTGGCATCAGGAACTCCGGACTTGGGCGAGAAGGTATCCGCTTCTCGATCGAGGAGATGACGGATACGAAAGTGACGTGCTGGCTCTTGCGCGATAAGTGAGGTTCAAATAGGGAGAGACGGATGCCTTTCATTTTGTGCAGTCGGTTGATACTCGTACCTGCGCTGTTGAGTCTCGGAGGTTACGGTGCCATGAATGTTCAGGGTCAACAGCCCAGCCAATCGACGTTCGACGTCGTGGAAGCCACGATCATCGAAATACACCTAGCGATGGAAGCCGGTGAGCTAACGGCGACGCAACTTGTACAGCTGTACCTCGACCGCATCGAAGCATATGACAAGCAAGGACCAGCGATAAATGCGATTATAACGATCAATCCCAATGCGCTCGCCCGTGCCGCCGAGTTAGACAGGGTGTTCAATGAGTCCGGAATGGTGGGCCCGCTGCACGGTATACCGATCATAGTGAAGGACAACTATGATACGGGAGATCTTCAGACCACTGCCGGATCGTTGTCGTTGTGGGGATCGGTTCCTCCCGACGATGCGTATCAAGTACGGCGTATTCGCGAAGCCGGAGCAATAGTAATAGCGAAATCGAATATGGCGGAGTTTGCGTTTACGCCCTATGAGACAGTTGGCTCAGCCCTGCCCGGTCACACCCGCAATCCGTACGCTCTGAATCGAGTACCTGCCGGCTCGAGCGGTGGTACGGGCGCCGCTGTGGCCGCGAGCTTTGGTACTGTGGGACTTGGCACCGACACCGGCAATTCGATTCGCGGACCGTCGTCCCACAATGCGTTGGTTGGCATACGTTCCACCATGGGACTCACCAGTAGGGATGGGATAATACCGCTCTACTACGACAAGGACATCGGTGGCCCCATGGCCCGCACGGTTGCGGATGCTGTGGCCGTGTTCGATGTGATTGCAGGGTACGATCAGGCAGACCCGGTCACGGAGCAGAGCAGCGGGCACAGAGCCGACCGTTATGGCGACTTTTTGGATGCTGAGGCGCTAGACGGAGCCCGCATCGGTGTGATGAGGCAGTGGTCTGACCGCCGAGGAGCGGATGAGGAGGTACTCGAGCGGTTCAACCAGGCGCTCGAGGACTTGCGCTCCAGGGGAGCCACGATCGTAGATCCCGTGACGATCTCTGAGATGGACGAACTCAGACGCGATGGTCTCTGGTGCCGTCGCTTCAAGTACGATCTGAACCGATACCTCGAGACACTGGGTCCCGGCGCGCCAGTCAAGAACCTTGACGAGATCGTCGCCTCGCGACAAACACATCCATCGATAAGACCCAGACTGGAGTTCTTCCAGGCAGTCGAGGATCCGCCTAACGAGGAGGAGGGGTGCCTGCGGGCACTCCAAAACCAGAGTCGGCTGCGAGAAGCGGTACGCCTCCAGCTGGAGCAGTATCAGCTGGACGCAATGGTGTATCCAACGTGGAGCAATCCGCCACGGCTCATCGGTGACCTGAATACACCGCACGGCGATAACAGCCAGGACCTAGCACCGGGAACGGGTTTTCCGGCAATAACGGTACCGATGGGATACGTACGTGACTCTTTGCCAGTTGGGCTGCAGATACTTGGTGATGCCTGGTCGGAACCGACGCTGATCGCCATTGCGTTTGCATACGAGCAGGCGACCAAGCACCGGCGCCCACCACCCACCACCCCCGGTTTGGGACGCTAGTTGTAGGAACTCTGGCCAGCCACCACGCTGCCGCGTACCTTATACGGGCAGAATACGCAGGCCGGTTTGCACGTCTCCCAGAGCTGTGTGGTCGAGACACGTGTCCCTTTTGGCTATGCTTGTGCGCTACTCGATAAACTGCTCCTTTGAGGGCCAGAGGCGACTGCAGTCGCGACTCTCGTTCCGCGGTATTGCAATCGTAGCCTTTCTGCTGGTGCTATCTCCCCCATTGTCCGGAGCACACGGACAGGTCGATTCCGCCACAACCGTTTCCGCTACCCCGGGTGAGCGATATGCCATGGGCAGTTTTGGGCGGTTCTTCTGGGGAGATCACTATCGGGATGCATGGACCACGCAGCTCGTGCATGTGGAGGTGCTGGATCTGGGCACTTTTGCGGGTGGGCTGACCGCTCTGCAAAAAGGTGGCGGAAAACAGACGAAATCGCTGCGGCTTCAAAGCGCTGACGGCAGACAGTTCTCCTTCCGATCGATTGACAAGGATCCAGCAGCTGCCCTGCCTCCATTGCTGAGAACAACGGTTGCGGCTGATGTCGTTCAAGACCAGATCAGCTCACAACATCCGCTTGGAGCATTGGTGTGTGACCCGATTCTGGAGGCGGGGGGTGTGTTGCATGCCCAACCAAGGCTCGTCGTAATGCCGGATGATACTCGCCTGGGAGAGTTCCGCGAAGAGTTTGCGGGCATGTTGGGATTGATCGAGGAACGGCCCAACGAGAACGAAGATGATCTCGTGACCTTCGGTGCGGAACAGATCATTGGCAGCGAACGACTGATGGAGCGGATTGAGGACAGCCCGGAGGACCGCGTGAATTCGCGTGCATTCCTCAACGCACGCTTATTGGACTTCTACCTGGGAGATTGGGACAGACACATTGATCAGTGGCGCTGGGCCCAGTTCGGCAGCGATTCGATGCCGGGATGGTATCCCGTCCCCCGCGACCGAGATCAAGTGTTCTCCAAGCTCGATGGGCTCTTCCCCTCATTAGCGCAGTGGAGTATGCCGCAGATAGTCGGATATTCCGGCAAGTACATAAGCATTCTGAGTTTGCATTGGAACTCCCGCGATATAGATCGTCGATTCCTTTCTGATCTCGAGAGTTCTGTGTGGGACTCCGTCGCCACCAGCATTGTTGGCAAGATGACTGATGACGTCATTGAGGCTGCTGTACATCGGTTGCCACCTGAACTCTACGAGATCGACGGTGCATGGTTTGAAGAGACACTGAAGAGTCGTCGAGACCTGCTCGGCAGAGCGGCGACCGATTTCTACGGACTGTTGGCTAAGAACGTGGAGATTTATGCAACGAAGGAGCCCGAGCAGGTGCAGATCACCGAAGGGGCCGGAGGCCTAATTGACGTAGTGTTGTCCGAACGGGAATCTGATGCTGCGCCTTACTTCCGAAGGCAGTTCGATCCGAGCGAGACAGACGAGATCCGGATTCACCTCCTGGGTGGCGATGACATTGTCACCGTGTACGGATCTGATCGACTGGGTGCCAAGGTCCGTTTGGTGGGCGGGAAGGGCGACGACACTTTCGAATTCACTTCAGCTACCAGAGGACTCAAACTGTACGATGCCTCCGGGGACAACCGGGTAATCGGTGACCCTGGTGCCAGGCCGAGCATCAATGACACGCCTTACGAGGCGACTGACCAGACCGCGATGAGAGACTGGGGGGTGTCGGTGGTGCCGTCAGGCAAAGTCGGATACAGTCCGGATTACGGCTTGCTGCTGGGTGCAGGCATCACTCGCTTCAAGTACGGATTCCGGAAGAACCCGTTCTCAAGTAGGTGGACACTGAGTGCGGCAATGGCGACTCAGAAACGGTTCGACATCGCTTTTGAGTATGAGTACCGGTTCGAGAACTCACCGCGTCATATGCATGTTCGGGCGTATGGCACCTCTTTTGACGTGATCCACTACTACGGAATGGGGAACAGTAGTCCCGCACCGGGAGCAGAAGACTTCTACAAGGTTGAACGGCGTCTGTTTACGTTTGAGTCGTTTCTTGCGCGCTCCTTTGGGCAGAATCTCGACATCACTCTGGGTCCGGCGGTCCGATACTCGAACACTGCGGAAAACGAAGGTCACTTTATCGGTACGATGCCTGACCTGTACGGCGCTGGAGGCTTCGGCGAAGCAGGTATCGTAGTGTCGGGGAATCTGGACACGCGTGCTGATATGACGCTCGCCGAAGTTGAGCACTTGGAGGACCTGATCGGTATCGGCTTGGACGTCAACGGTTGGTTCTATCCGGCACTATGGGATGTAGAAAGCAGTTATGGCACGTTGAGCGCCGTAGGTAAGGCGTACATTCCAGCCAAGATCATCCCCGGTACTGTGCTGGCGCTGCAGGCCGGTGGGAAGAAGGTATGGGGCGAGTTCCCTTGGTTCGATGCTGCGTTCATAGGTGGAGACAACACGGTCAGGGGGTTTAGGGCACAACGGTATGCCGGAGATGCGTCACTGTACGGCAATGTTGAGTTGAGAATCTACTTGAAGGACATCAAGGTCCTGGTGCCAGAGCTTTTCGGGGTGTACGGGCTGTTCGATGTGGGCCGAGTGTGGGTTGAGGGTGAGTCACCGGGTGGATGGCACACGGGGTATGGTGGTGGCATATGGCTTGGCTTCCTAGGTGCCCGCTACCTCCTGTCAGCGGCGTATGCCTGGAGCGCGGAAGGCGGAGGGCTATACATGGGTTCGGGCTTCGGGTTCTAGAGCGGAGGAATACGTGACGTCACAGAGGTCTAACGCTTTCCGACTTTCTTTGCTGCTGTCGTTGGCAACGGCCGGCGGCGCTGCCTCCCAACAAGTAGCTGACACGAACTTCATTGTACAGTTCGAAAACCAGGCGTTCGAACCCGGTACCGGCCCCCTTGTACTGATCGACGAGGCACACAACAACTTTCATACGGCGGGTGGGCGCTACCTAGCATTTGCGACGTTGCTAAGACGGGACGGCTATGTCGTGAGGCCTTCAGCACAACCTTTTTCGGCTGAAACATTGGCCGCAGTGGACATTCTCGTTATCTCCAATGCGATCAACGATCAAAACGTGGATGATTGGTCGTTACCGATTCACCCGGCGTTTACGGACTCAGAAGTCGCCGCGGTTCACGAGTGGGTTAGCGAAGGTGGTGCTTTGATGCTAATCGCGGATCACATGCCGATGCCGGGTGCCGCTGCTGGTCTCGCCGAAGCCTTTGGCGTCCGTTTCTTGAACGGCTTTGCCTTTGAAAGCGAAACACAAACAGATCCGCCGACAATATTCCGTCGGTCCGATCGCTCCCTGCGTTCCCACCCCGTAACCGACGGTGAGTCGGGGGCCGAGCGCGTCGACTCTGTGGCTAGCTATACTGGCCAGGCGTTCGATCCCGGTACTTTGACCACACCGATCATGGTATTTCGACCCGACGCCGTCTCGTTCAACCCTGAGGTCGCTTGGCGCTTCACCGAAGGGACACCGCGAGTAGCGGTCGGTGGTTGGGCACAGGGAGCTGTCATGCAGTACGGTGAGGGTCGAGCGGCGTTTTTTGGGGAGGCCGCGATGTTCACGGCGCAGCTTGCCGGCCCGGACAGGACTCCCATGGGTATGAACCGGCCGGAGGCTGTCCAGAACCAGCGGTTTCTCCGCAATGTGATGCGATGGCTGAGCGGTCATCGCTTGGGCGCCAGCCGACCGTAGCAGTCCCACTGCAGCAACAGTGGACCGGATACGGCGCCCCTCATCCTAGCCCCCCTTTGCCAGTAACTCATTGCCACAAAAGGGATTGTAGCACTTCCAACTCCGATTGTGACATAGATCACAATTGGGGTGCGGACCTTGCTACCGTCACCGAGGAGGCGGATCTGGTTGTCCGCTCGAGCCAAGGGAATCGGCACCCCGGAGGTGTATGCAGATCAGGTTTCATCTTTCGGTCCTGATTCTTCTCGCTCCATTGGTCCAATCCTGTTCGGACCCGCTGGAGGTGGAAGATCTGTTGCCGTTCGACCCGCCGCGGGTCTACCGAGTGTGGTGGGCCGAAGTGGAACAGTGCGTCGGGTTGAAGGGCGATTTTGATCAGATCAGGTGGTTCACGGCGGAGGCCATGAGGGTCGATGGGGAGAACGCCTTCGGCGTATGGAGTCCACCGAGCACGATCTATCTCGAGCGTTTCTACACCACGTCAGCTCCTGCCGTCAAACACGAAATGCTGCACGACCTAACGGGAGGTGCGATGCCGCATTCGCATCCGGTGTTTGCCACCTGCACAACCGCTCGGTTAATAGAGTCCGTAGACATAGGGATGCGACGCCTACCCTGATCCATCACTCTCGCAGCTCGTGTGTGCTGATGACGGGATCGTCGTGCAACTGTCTCCCCTGAAAGTGTATGGGTGAAACCGGCACCTAGGGCCTGATCTTGGTCCCCGCTACCGGGATCCGCTTGAAAAAGGTCTTGCAGGTGACCCTGGCAGTCTGGGGGTGTCCTCTCTAGCTTTCCTCCCCCTGGGGAGGGGTGTTCAGGTGACCGATATTACAGATCGGCTAATTGCGGCGTTGGCCGACCGCTACGAGGTCCAACGTTCACTTGGTAGCGGTGGGATGGCTACCGTGTATGTAGCGCACGATCTGAAGCACGATCGCGAAGTCGCTATCAAGGTCATGCGCGAAGATGTCGCCGCGGAGCTTGGGCCCGAGCGGTTCTTGCGTGAGATCAACATCGTGGCCCACCTCAATCATCCTCACATCCTTGCTCTGCACGACTCAGGTGAGGCCGACGGATTCCTCTATTATGTCATGCCGTACGTGGAAGACGAGTCACTGCGAAAGCGGCTCGATTGCAAGAAACAGTTGGCAGTGGATGAGGCGGTTCGGATCGTATCCGAAGTAGCAGATGGCTTGGGCTACGCACATGACCACAACGTGGTGCACCGGGATGTAAAGCCCGGCAACATCCTGCTCGAGGCTGGTCACGCGGTTATTGCCGACTTCGGCATCGCGCTGGGGGAGGGCGATCAAGGCGTCAGGCGGGTTACGGAGCAGGGCGCCTATATCGGTACTCCGGAGTACATGAGCCCTGAACAGGCAATGTCCGAGAGAGCTTTGGACGGACGCAGCGACCAGTACAGCTTGGCGTGTGTGTTGTACGAGATGCTGGTCGGACAGCCTCCGTTTGTGGGATCGAGTCCCAGAGTCGTGTTGGCACGACACATTGCGGACCCGGTGCCGCCATTGGCGACTGTGCGGCCCGGTGTGGCAGATAAGATCGAGTTTGCCTTGGCCAGGGCTCTGTCGAAGGAAGCGGCAGATCGTTTTCCAAGCATGGCGGAGTTTGCTCGTGCGCTGGTTGCAGAGGACACGGCCGCAAGCCGATCACCCTCCAAGTCGATTGCAGTCCTCGCCTTTGCCAACTTGAGCACAGATCCTGAAGACGAATACTTGAGCGATGGCCTGAGTGATGAGATCATCAACGCCCTTGCCAAGATAGAAGGCTTCAACGTAGTGTCGCGCACATCCTCCTTCGCGTTTAAGGATGCCAAGGAGGATATCCGAGCGATCGGTAGGCGGTTGAACGTGAGATCTGTTCTCGAGGGCAGTGTGCGCAGGTCGGGTGACCGCCTGCGGGTCACGGCTCAGTTGATCAACGTCGCCGATGGGTACCACCTCTGGTCAGACCGGTACGACCGAGAGATGAAGGACGTTTTCGACATTGAAGACGAGATCTCGGAAAACGTGGCACGAGCGCTAGAAGTGGTCCTGAGCGACGACGAGAGACGGGCCATCAAGAAAGTGCCCACCGAGGATGTCCAAGCATACGACTACTATTTGCGGGGGAGACAATTCTTCTACCAGTTTGGAAAGAAGAGTTTGGAGTATGCGCGACTCATGTTCACCCGGGCGATCCAACTTGATCCCGATTATGCACTTGCCCATGCTGGAGTCGCCGACTGCTGTTCGTTTCTATACATCTATTGGGGTTCCCACCGCGAAGATCAGGAGCATGCTGAGGCTGCCAGCAACAAAGCGCTGGAACTGGGTCCGGACTTGGCGGAGGCCCATGCGGCACGCGGACTGGCTATCTCACTGAGCAAGCGATACGAGGAGGCGGCAAGAGAGTTTCAGACAGCCATCCAGCTGAACCCGAATCTCTTCGAGCCGTACTATTTCGATGCGCGCGCGTCTTTTCAGAACGGCGAGTTTGAACGGGCAGCACGTCTGTTTGAGCGCGCGGCCGAAGTTCGACGCGATGATTATCAGGCCCATTTCTTCGCAGCACAGTGTTATGCGGCGATGGGCTTGGAGGGGAAGGCCGAAGCGGCCTATCGAACTGCGTTGCAGGCGATCATGCAACATGTGGATCTCAATCCCGATGACGCGCGGGCCGTTACAATGGGAGCCGTATCGCTCTGCCGGCTCGGTGAGAAGGGCCAGGGAATGAAGTGGGCTGATCGTGCTCTTGCAATCGATCCAGAGGACGCCGGCGTATCGTACAACGCCGCCTGTCTGTTTGCACTGGAGGGGGAGAAAGACCGGGCGATGCATTGCCTGGAAGATGCTGTTGAAGGTGGGTTCTGGCACAAAGAGTGGGCTGAGAAGGACCCTGATCTCGACTCGATGCGAGACGACCCCCGGTTCGTGGAGTTGATGGGGCAGTGAACGTGACGGGCCGATTCTGACGTGCTTCACGAGTGGAAGGGTATCACTGATTGACACATAGAGAGGATGTCACTACGCTTCACTAGCGTTAAGGCACGCGTGCTAGTGGGCCGAGCAACCAGTGACACTGACTAGGGGACCTGGGATACGCTCAGGTCCTTTTTTTTGTTGTGGGAGATAGGTGCCTGACCGGACGGGGTGTGTCATGCCCTCGGAACGTAACGGCAGCCCAACGCGGGGGCTCAGTTCGCGAGAGAGATGTTGAACGATCGGTAGGTCCGGCGATGCCGACTCCGACGTCAACAGAACAACTGAAGGAGTACGGCAGATGAGTATCACCGGCAAGGTGAAGTGGTTCAATGACCGGAAGGGCTTTGGGTTCATCGAAAGAGATGATAGTGAGAAGGACTGTTTCGTTCATTTCTCAGCGATTCAAGGAGATGGATACAGATCTCTGAAAGAAGGCGAGCGTGTGGAATTCGAAGTGGTCGATGGTGACAAGGGCCCTGCGGCAGAGCAAGTCAACCGGCTGGAAGACTGAGGAGATATAGATACATGAGATCAACGTACCTCGCTGTTATCGCGGCTTGCTCCGCCATGACCCTCGCGTGCTCCAGTGGTAGAGCTGATTTGGATTCCTTTGAAGGCAAATCCAGCTACGCAATCGGTCTGGACATTGGGAAGGCCATGGTCGACAACCAAGCGGAAATCGACTTGCCGTCACTAGTGGCGGGTCTGACCGACGCACTGCAGGAGAGAGAGCCCCTGTTGACTGAGGAAGAGACCGCCCAGGTCCTGCGCGAGTTTGCGATGAGCATGCAGCAAGCTGCGGAAGAGAGACAGAGCGCGGAGTTGGAAACTAACAGATCAGAGGGTGAGGCTTACCTAGTGCAAAATGGAGATAGGGAAGGCGTGGTGACCACCGGGAGCGGTCTTCAGTATGAAGTCATGGAACAAGGTGACGGTCCCGTGCCCACAGCAAGCGATCGTGTTACGGTCCACTATCGTGGCCAGCTAGTCGACGGCACTGAGTTTGACACGTCGTATGATGGAGAGCCAGCTACATTCGCTGTAAACGGAGTCATCGCAGGCTGGACCGAAGCGCTGCAGCTCATGAGCGTGGGAGGCAAATACCGGCTGGTGATCCCGTCAGAATTGGCTTACGGCGAGCGAGGCTCGGGACCAGTGATTGGGCCCAATGCCACACTGGTGTTTGAGGTGGAGCTTCTCGCGATAGAGCCGTAGGGCCCAAGACAGGTCTACTGGGAGTTTACATAGACGAGGCCGCCCGATGGCGGCCTCGTCGTCTATTCACTACCGTGTGCTGTGACGAGTCCGACTCCAGCCCCAATGAGTGCCCACTGTAGCTCCATTTGATCTCTAACAGGCATAGGCTTCAATCCTGCAGCCGTTGCTTCATGCCTGACGTCGTGGTCCGTTCCTTCATCCGTCAGCATCAAGCGCCACCGGTCGATCCGGGCTTTCCATGCCTCAGCAGCTGGATCGGGCGGGCCGAGTTGCTCACCGACTCCGGGTGTGAGAAACAACGGCATTTCTGAGACAAGCGTGAGCGGGTCACCGCCTAGGGATCGGATCACCTCCATGGAACTGGGCCGAAACCGAGCGGCCGTATCTGGATCATTCCGGTCCATGAAGTATTCTCGCATGTATCTCGAGTCCGGTCTGGTGCAGAAACCTCTCTCTATGCGAGAGAATCCCTTCTCTCCATTGCGCTCGACGTCATGGAGCGAGTAACCGAGCTCCCTCGTGCGGTTACGGCAGAGTTCTTTCAGCGTGCCACAACGGTCTGCCCAGGCTGCCTCAATCAAGAACCAGGGACCCGCCGCGAAGCCCATCCCGTGAAGCGACGCATGCAAGGAAAATGGCTTGCTTGAAGTCGTCCACCAGTCATAGACTGCTCGATTTTCGGGACGCGCATCGATGTCGTGTGCGTCGCGGGGGAAACCGAATTCGATATCCTCACCGGGTCGTTCGCGGACGACACGCGACAGATACTGTATTAGATCAAACGCATCGGTGCGATCACGGTACCATGTACGGTTCCGTTCCTCTCCGTCAGGGTTGATGTGAGGTACGATCCACCATTGGTGTTGCGACAGCAGAGGATCGTCCTGGGGCAGCCGCGAGAGGTAAGCAGCCACCTGGCGCAACAGCAGTGGGCCAACCGGCTCATCGGCATGGCAGCCGGCCAGTAGACTCATTCTGCGTGCGCCACTCCCGAAACGGAATGCCCGAACTGCACGGCCCTGGCGAGATCTCCCAACTGTGGTTCCCGCGCAGCGAGCGACCGGCTGGGTTGCTAGGATCTCGTGAATGCGCTCATGCATTCCTGTTGTGCTAAAGAGCGGCTTCAGAACCCTCCCGTTTCGTCCGCAGACGGCCCGTAAATCATGGGTAGGGGGACGTCGTTGAGGCGTAAGTAGACAGACAGCTGCCCGCGGTGGTGAACTAAATGGTTCATTACCAAGCTGCGTACGACGCTGAGTTTCGGTGCTGAGAAGACTTCCTGTCCACTATATGTCATCGTCCAGATTGTTTCGAATTCCTCATCAGACGTGCTGTCCAGCAACTCTCGGAACGTGGACACGTTTTTGTCGAACAGGTCCAGCATTTCCGCAACAGACCCGAGTATCGTCGGCTGGAAAGCCGAGTCGATTGCGAGAACGTCTTGCGAAATCGTGACTTTCCCCCAGCCCGGTAACTCGGCGACGTGAGTGGCGAGCCTTCCCAGCGGCATGGATTTGTCGTGGGGCTTCCAATCCAGCTTGTCCTCTGGAACCCGTTCGAGGGTTTTGCGCGTGACCTGCGCTTCTTGATCTAGCTCTGCGATGAGCGTTTTAGCGATGGACACCGTTGACCTCCTGGCTGGTGGTACTTGCGGCGGATGAGTAGCTTGGCACGTTTGTTAGAAGATCGCAATGGGCTCGCATGGGTCGTACCATCGACGGCATTCACGTCAGTGTGAACCGTCATAGCGAGAAGAGGCAATGTCACCCACAAATCTGACTATTCCCCGCCGGCTGTTTCTCAAGGAGGCGTCAACCGCCACACTCCTGGCCGGGTTAGGGACAACTAGTTGTTCGAATCTGCGCACTCCGGCAGCTACGAGCGGACCAAGAACTGTGCTTGCGGATCCCGGTCCCATGTTGCCCCCGGTTCCGGCGATTCTGCTCACGGTGAACGGCAAACCCGGTGATCCAGACGAAGTGTCCGTTGTCTGGACCTTCGTAGTGAATGGAGATCCTCCCCAAATAGGGATTAGCGTAGCGCACGAACACATTGCCGGAGAGTTGATAGCTCTTCACGGTGACTTCGTCTTGAATGTTCCGACGGTACATATCGTAGACGCATTCGACACGGTCGACATGAATTCCAGCAGCGTTGCGGACAAGTTCGAGCTATCTGGGCTCACGAGTGTCAGCGCAGCCGCGGTGCGCGCACCGGCTGTGGAGGAGTCGCCGATCCACGTAGAGTGTCGAGTATTTGAAACGGTGGACGTACCACCAGTCCGAACAGTATTCCTGGCAGATGTGGTCGCCACGACCGTGCACGAAGGAGTGTGTGACGACAACGGCCGGTTGATCGTTTCGGCGACACCGTTCTTCGGCATGACGGCTGGAAGCGGAGAGTTCTACGCCATGGGAGAGCGGGTGGGGAACATTGGAATGAGCGTCGGGAGGAATGACATCAAGTACTGAGAGAGGATCACCAGTCCCCCGGCCATAAACGAGTACAACTGGTTTCCCGCTCCGGCCACCAGTACTTTACGTCCATGCCGAATGTCTCGGACGCATTGAAGTCGGCACTGGCCGACCGGTACGCAATCGAGCGCGTTATTGGACGCGGGGGCATGGCCACGGTGTATCTGGCAAGAGATATGCGGCACGGACGCGATGTGGCGGTGAAGGTGATGCAGCCGGAACTGGCAGCATCCATCGGAACCGAGCGTTTTCTCAGGGAAATCGAGATATCCGCGCAGCTCAATCATCCACACGTACTGACGCTCATTGACTCAGGTGAGGCCGATGACTTCATCTACTTCGTGATGCCGTACGTCAGTGGGCAATCTCTCAGGGGTTTGTTGAACCGTGAGGGTTGCCTTGAGCCTCGACGGGCCATTGCGATTATGAGAGAGGTGGCTGATGCCTTGAGCTACGCACACCGCCAGGGCGTAGTACATCGCGACATGAAGCCGGAAAACATTCTGCTGTCCGAGGGGCACGCTGTGGTCACTGACTTCGGCATTGCCAAAGCTGTGATAACCGCTGGCATGGAGAACCTGACGCGATCGGGTTTTCCATTGGGTACTCTGGGATACATGAGCCCCGAGCAGGCCGTCGGGCGGACCGACCTAGGACCCGCCACCGATGTGTACAGTCTCGCCAGTGTCGTTTATGAAATGCTGATCGGTGAAACGCCTGGAATGTGGCCGTCCGACGAGGCAGTGCGGATGCGCTACTTCCTGGAGGCCGCACCCGAGCATCGTGAGAGGCTGGACCGCCTACCCGGTGCTGTCGAACAAGCGTTGGTGCAGGCCATGTCGATGCGGCCGGAGCAGCGTTACACGACACCGAACGAGTTCGCCCAGGCGCTTCAACGAGGCATCGATACTCCCCCACAATACGACCGCAAAGAGGTGGGAAAGATTGTGAAGCGGGCAGCAGATATACAAGCGAGCCATCCGACTGAAGGCGAAGCTCTTTCACTCGCTGGAGTTCAGAGAATCGCGGCTGAAGTCGGCATACCGCCCGAGCAGGTGAGTGAGGCCGCAGATGTGTTGGTTGAGGGCGCCCAAGGTGTGATTCCCGGGGGAGTCTTCGGCCTGCGTCCGGAACTCGAGTTTGAGCGGTTCGTAGATGTGGAATCCCCGCAGGTCAGATACCCTGATCTGCTCGAAGAGATAAGGGTGACGCTCGGAGAAGTCGGAGAGATCAACGAAACACTTGGCAACGCACTTTCCTGGAGTTCTTCTCCCAAAGGTGGTGGGCGCAAGGCGCAGGTCCTGGTGAGTCCCCGGGGGGGAAAGACGCGCGTTCGTATCACTGACAAAGAAGGGGCCCCAACCGCAGGGGTACTGGCCGCCATCGGTTTGGTCAGTCTGCCGATCCTTGGCATTACCGGAGCGATCTTCGACAGTCTGGGAGTGTCGACTCTCGGTACGATAGCCGCGGCGGTGACCGCAGCGAGCACCGTTGCTGGTGGTTCATATTGGGCTGTCCGGAACTCGTTCAAGCGAGCGCTCAAGCGGCGTTCGGAACAGCTCTCGAGCCTGATGGGCAGATTGGCAGTAATGGTGAGCAGTCAACAGAAAGTGGGTAGCGGACCTGAGAACCGGTAGCCGTTAGACCGGCTAGATAAGCAACGGGGAAGACGTGACGATACGACGGTTGGTGTTATTGCTGGCGGGAGCGGCTGTTGTTGGCTGTACACCAGGCAGCGAAATCGAGCAGGACACAACTGCTTCTGGTCTGGAAGATGAGATCATCGAGGTTGTGCAGCAGCTGTTCACGGGTATGCAATCGCGTGATACGGGACTGCTCGCCGGGATCCTCGACTCTACAGCGCAGTTCTTGTCGGTGAGGGATGTGGGCGGGGCACATCAAGTGCGCCGAAGGTCAGCAACCGACTTCCTGATCTCCATCGCGGCGGGTGGGGACACTCTCATCGAGCGAATGTGGAATCCTGAAGTCAGAACAGACGGTGACGTGGCGACCTTGTGGGCACCGTACGACTTTCACCTCGGCGATCGGTTCAGCCACTGTGGGTACGATGCATTCCACCTAGTGCGCGTAAACGGAAGGTGGAGGATCACGGCGATTACATATACAGTCAGGGATTCGGCCTGCGAGGTACCGCCATCCGGTTGACCCGGGGTTGTCCTGGTCCACTCCTCCCCTAACCGTTGGCCGTGTCGGCCTCCACCTGGTGCTCCATCTGTGAATCCCCTGCACCATGCGTGTCGTGCGAGCCTAGGAGCCCCTGCCTGAGGCCGATCGACCAGAGTCCTGCGATCAACACTCCGGCTGCCACCGCCCGACGAATCCGGATATCACGCGCCACAATTCGGCGGACCCCCAATGCGATGACCGAAAGGGTCGGAACCGTCCCAAAGCCGAATGCAACCATTGTCAGGGCACCCCACCTCGTGTTGGCTGTTGCGACCGGTACTGCGAGAGCTGCGTACACCAGACCGCAAGGCAGAAGCCCGTTCACTATGCCGAAGGAATAGCGAGCCAAAAGACCGGGATTCCCGGCCATGGCGGTGCCGAGTTTCTTGAGGCCGGGAATAACAACCCTCGGTTCGGCTACGAGTCCGGCCAATGCAGCGCAGAACCAGACCATCAGAGATAGCGAAATCGCGGCTGCAACCCAGGAAGGACCGGGTACCAGTGACCCGAATGCCCCAGCGAGTGTGCCCAAGACGGCGTAGCTGGTGACACGGCCGGCGTGCCATATGGCTGTGTCGGCGACCCGCTGGCCGCAGAGTATGGCAAAGCCTCCGCACATGCCTATACAGTGCGGGCTCCCAACCAGTCCGGCCATGGCTGCTGCAGCCAGCAGGCCCGTCATTTCCATAAAGGGGCCTTCATGTTTGCTCGGATATCTTCGGCCTTGACCACGGCCCGTCGCCGGGTAAGATGTGAACGCATCGAGTGAGTTTCCCTAGTCACAACGGCCGGAATAATCGACCACATGAATTATACCAATCCGACTACTGCGAGCGAGTCGGCATACGACGACGATGTCGTCCGCATGTTTTTCGGGGCGACGGTGTTGTGGGGAGTAGTAGGCATGTTGGTCGGGGTCATAATCGCCCTGCAACTTGCCTGGTGGCCGGCAAACCTCGGGCTGCCATGGACGACCTTTGGACGTTTGCGCCCACTCCACACCAACGCCGTGATCTTTGCGTTTGCAGGCAACATCTGCTTCGCGGGGATCTACTATTCGATGCAGCGCCTGCTGAAGACCCGGATGTGGAATGACGCCCTGTCACGTCTCCACTTTTGGGGCTGGCAGCTCATCATCGTTGCCGCTGCCGTCACGCTCCCGCTGGGCATGACGCAGTCAAAAGAATACGCCGAGTTGATATGGCCGATCGACATCATGATCGCTGTAGTCTGGGTGATCTTCGCGGTCAATTTCTTTGGCACACTATCCGTTCGCAAAGTGAAGCACATGTACGTGGCGATCTGGTTCTACATGTCGTTTGTGATCACCATAGCAGTTCTTCACATTGTAAACAGCTTAGCGATACCCGCAACTCTGTTTCGCTCGTATCCAGTCTTTTCAGGACTGACAGACGCCTTGGTGCAATGGTGGTACGGTCACAATGCGGTCGGATTCTTTCTCACGACACCGTTTCTCGGCCTAATGTACTACTTCCTGCCACGTGCCGCTGAGCGCCCCGTGTACAGCTACAGGTTGTCGATCGTCCACTTCTGGGCGCTGGTGTTCCTTTACATATGGACGGGTCCACACCACCTGCTTTACTCGGCGTTACCTGATTGGGCGCAAACGCTCGGTGTGGTGTTCAGCATCATGCTGCTGGCTCCGTCGTGGGGTGGCATGCTGAATGGACTACTCACACTACGTGGTGCGTGGCACAAACTGAGAACGGATCCGGTCCTCAAATTCTATGTAGTGGCCGTGAGCTTTTACGGAATGAGCACCTTTGAAGGTCCGATGATGGCGATTCGCTCCGTCAACGGCCTGGCGCATTATACCAACTGGGTTATCGGCCACGTGCACAGCGGTGCACTGGGCTGGGTGGGCATGCTCACTTTTGGAACGCTGTACTGGTTGGTGCCCAAACTCTGGAAGCGAGAGTTAGTGTATCCCAACATGGCCACTTCGCACTTCTGGCTCGCTACCATCGGCATCGTACTCTACACGGTGTCCATGTGGGCTGCAGGTCTGATGGAAGGCCTGATGTGGAGAGCGGTGAACGACCAAGGACTCCTGGCGAATCCTGCCTTCATGGACATTGTCAATCGGCTTGATCCCTTCTACTGGATGCGACTCCTGGGTGGAGTCCTGTATCTGGTCGGAGCCCTGATGATGACTTGGAACATCATGCGCACGATCTCTGGCAGTCGAGAAACCCGAACTGCGGCTCCTGAGCCGGCAGTTATTTGAGCGAGGAAGAGATGTCAAACACGCAAGGAAGCAACGACAAGTTCCATCGCCGGGTCCTCGAAAGCAAAGCCGGGATACTCGCCATCGCCACTACCGTAGTGATTTCGGTGGGCGGCATCGCTGAGATTCTTCCCATGTTTACCGCAACGGCAGGTCCTGAACGGCCTGACTGGGCGCAACCATATACTCCACTCGAAGTGGCCGGTCGGGACATCTACGTCAGGGAAGGATGTTATGTGTGTCATTCCCAGATGGTTCGACCGATGCGGGCCGAGATTCTCCGTTATGGAGAATGGTCGCGGGCGGGCGAGTATCGTTACGATCACCCGTTCTTGCTGGGATCGCGGCGCATCGGGCCGGACCTGCACCGAGTAGGTGGCAAGTATCCCGATGCGTGGCATTACGAGCACATGCGTGATCCTCGTAGTGTGTCACCGGGCAGTGTGATGCCGTCGTATCCCTGGCTTCTCGAACGCAGAATCGATCCTGATGATGTACAGGCGTCGGTTCGCGCCCTGAAGCGGGTTGGCACACCCTACACCGACGGAGACGTTGAATCCGTGCCGGCGAGCGTACAGGCTCAGGGACAGGAGATAATCCAGCGACTCATCGGTGCGGGCATCGTAGCGGAGCCCGACCGTGAAATCATCGCGTTGATAGCGTACTTGCAACGGCTCGGCCGCGATGGAACACGGGCCGTTGAAGCCGGGCTCACCGCGCGCGTGGAGCCGCGATGAACCAAGTCATTCAGGCTGCTGCAGAGTCCGTTCAACTCGGTTGGCTCATGGGGATCATGACCATTTTTTTCATTTTATGGTTCGTGGGTTGGACCTGGTGGGCGTTCTCGCCCCGCAACAAGGAGAAGATGGAAGAAGCGGCTAGGATGCCGCTATCGGACGGAGGCGATTGAAGTGAACAAGAATGTCGAGCGGGACCGAATACTCGGCCACGAGAATGAAGCGGATGGCATTCAGGAATATGACAACCCGCTCCCTGACTGGTGGGTGGGTCTGTTTTGGATAACGATCATCTGGGGAATAGGGTACTTCGTACACTACCACTTCATAGCGGACAAATCTCCCCAGGTTGCTCTGGCACAGGAATTGGCGGAGGCCGAACAGCGGTGGCCCCAACAGACCGAAGGAGAAGCAGAGCTAACGGTGACTCTCACACCTGAGGCGGTGGCCGCCGGTGAGCAGATCTTCCAATCCAACTGCGTCGTCTGTCACGGAGCTAACATGGAGGGTGGTATCGGTCCTAGCCTGGTGGACGATGAGTGGATCCACGGCGGCACCGTGGAAGACATACTGAAGACAATCAACGATGGGGTGATAACCAAGGGCATGATATCATGGGGACCGCTGCTTGGGTCGGACGGTGTGAGACATGTCACTGCATACGTCATTACGAAGAATGCCGAAGCGTTGGGGCGTGAGCCGGACGCGGAGTCGCCGGAGGGGCCCTAGGAAACCCAGGCATGGTCGGATTCAAGGGAACACGACAGTGGATATACGTTCAGTCGGTGGAAGGGAAGTTCACCACGATCCGTCGTTGGACCTTTGCGGCACTACATGTCATTCTGTTTCTCACTCCGTGGGTGCCGGTCGGAGGTCGTCCGGCATTCCTGTTTGACCTAGAATCACGCCAGTTGTTTGTCTTGGGCCAGATCTACACGGCAGCGGACACGATCTTCCTGTTGATAGTCCTGCTGTTCCTGGCCTTTACACTGTTCTTTTTCACGTCGCTATTCGGCCGCATGTGGTGTGGCTATGCCTGTCCTCAGACTGTCTTTCTGGAGGCTTGGATCCGTCCTCTGGAGAAACTGATTGAAGGTGACCGCAGCACGCGACTGCACCGTGAGCGGGTAGGATTGTCCTTCGACATGGCTTGGCGGAAGGCTGCCAAGTGGGGTGTGTTCCTGGTGGTCTCACTAGTCGTTTCAATGGCCATCATGAGCTACTTCGCAGGTGCAACTCAGCTGTGGACATTGCGTGGTGGACGAGTGGAATACGTTATCGTTGTGATATTCACAGTTGTCTGGTTTCTAGATTTTGCCTGGTTCAGAGAACAGTTCTGCAACTACCTCTGTCCGTACGCGAGATTCCAGGGTGCTCTGACCGATGACGATACGGTCCAGATCACATACCTCCCTGAAAGGGGGGAACCACGGGGCGACAAGGCGGCTGCGACGGACGGTCGTTGCATCGACTGCAACAAGTGCGTTGTGGTCTGCCCTGCCGGAATCGACATACGTGACGGGTACCAATTGGAGTGTATAGCTTGTGCTCGATGTATCGATGCCTGTGTGAGTGTGATGGAGAAGCTGGATCACGAGACGTTGGTGACGTACCGCAGCGAGGCTGCGATGGAAGGGAAGAAACCCCGCCTGCTCCGGCCTCGGACGTTTGCCTATGCCGCGATGCTGGTGGGGCTCGTTGTGGTGGGGAGCGCGATGGTGATCGGCAGAATACCGTTTCAGGCCTCAGTAAACCGTGCTCCGGGTTCCTTATTCAACGTCGATGCCGACGGATATGTACGCAACACGTACCTTCTCAAGGTGACCAACAATTCCATCTCGTCTGAGCCCGTCGTCTACCAGGTTCGTGTCGAGGGACTGGACAACGCGGTGGTGGTGATTCAGGATCCAGTGTTGGCATCCAGCGAAAGCCGTACCGTACCATTGGTCATTCGGGTGCCGGCATCCCAGCGCCTCCCCCGCACGATCCCGATTCGTGTGTTTGTGGTTTCGCCGGGGGGCGAACTGGTGTTGGATGCCACCTTCAAGACTGGAGCAGAAGTTGGAGCAGCAGAGTCAATCTAAGAACTGGCGCTGGCCAGTCGGCATCGCGCTTGGCTTGCTTCTGATGATTCTGGTCAATCTTGCCTTCATCTACATCGCCGTCTCCGGGGCGGACGAAGTTGTCCCTTCTTACAACACCGAACAGCGCTAGCTCACCGGCATCGAAGAACGAGCGGGCGAATATCGGATACTGTCCTCACTGCGGCACCGCTGTGGAGGGGCCAGAAGACACATTTTGCTGCGGTGGCTGTGAGTTTGCGGCAGCTCTGATCCGCGAAGCTGGTTTGGAGCGCTACTACGCGGAGCGGGAAGACGTAGCCCCCCGATCGACGGCGCTGGACGACGGGTGGGATACGGTACCGGTCGACACCGACGAATCCGGTATCTCCAGTGTACGCCTGATGATCGACGGGCTGCGCTGTGCTTCATGTGTGTGGGTTACAGAACACCTCTTGCAGCGGACTCCCGGAGTGGTGGACGCAACGGTGAGCTACGCTACAGGTCGCTGCACCCTACGATGGAAAGCCGCCCAGCTCCAGTTGTCTGACCTGGCCGGGCGCATAGCGACCCTCGGATACCGCCCGCGCCTACTGGGGGAAGAGGCGCATGTGGATCGTGACCTGTTATTGAGGCTTGGAGTGGCCACGTTCGCAGCTGCGAACATCATGCTGATGTCGACGGCGCTGTACGCGGGTTGGTGGAGTTCAATGGGCCCGAGATTCGTGGTGCTCTTCCAGTGGGCCTCACTCATTCTCGCTACGCCAGTGGCCCTGTGGTGTGCAGCGCCGTTCTTCTCCGGTGCGTGGACGGGTCTCAAGAACCGCGTCCTGCACATGGACTTGCCCATTGCTCTCGGAGTCGCCGTGCTGTACGCGCAGGGAGTCGTTGCCACATTTCGCAGCGAACATGCCTACGTTGACTCACTGGCGATGTTGGTCGCACTGTTGCTCGCCGGGAGGATGCTGGAATCCAGGGGGAGAAGACGGTCGGCAGAGGCCGCTTTGTCTCTCGCTGCCTCGGTTCCAACCTCGGCGCGCAGATCGACGGCCGACGGTGTCGAGGTCGTGGCGGCGGATCAGCTCAGAATAGGTGACTTGATAGACGTAGGGGTCGGTGAAGAGATAGCAGCAGACGGTACTGTCACGAGGGGCCGGGGCCGGGTTCGCATGGCGCTCATCACCGGTGAAGCTGAGCCAATCGAAATCGGCCCGGGGAGTGAGGTGGTAGCGGGTTCCGTCCTGATGGACGGTGCGATAACAGTGGAAGTCGTTGCGGTAGGTAGAGATACAGTCCTGCAACAGATGGCTGACCGGTTGAGATCGGCAGCCGACCGAGGTACCAAGCCCACCTCTGCTGACAGAATCGCTCCGTGGTTCACCGCCGGGACGCTGACACTAGCTGCAGCGACATTCACTGCCTGGGCAGTGACAGTGAGTCTCGGAGCCGCGGTGACTCGAGCGGTGGCGGTTTTGGTGGTAGCGTGTCCTTGTGCCCTGGCATTGTCGCGGCCCCTGGCGGCAGCGGCCGGCCTGGGGGCTGCGGCTCGTCGCGGACTCCTTTTCCGGTCGGCGGATGCCTTGCTGGATCTCGTGCGGGTTGACCTAGTAGTGTTCGACAAGACAGGCACTGTGACCAAGGGATCGCTGACAGTAGTCGACGCCGAGGATGATGCCCTACGGGTCGCCGCCGCCCTCGAGCGCTACAGCAGTCATCCGATAGCCAGGGCTATCGTTGATGAGACCGGGAGGCGGGGCATCCCGCTCCCCCGTGGAGACGAGGTGCTGGAGCTTCCGGGAATTGGGATTTCCGGGCAAGTGGACGGCTGTTCATGTGTCCTGCGTGCGGGAGGACCGGGGCAGGTCGTTCTCGAAGTCGCAGGCGAGCGTTCAGTAATCGAGCTTGGAGATTCCGTCCGGTCGGACTCGGCGGTTGCCATTGTAGAGGTGAGGGAGATGGATCTCGAGGTGGCGTTGCTCACAGGAGATCACCGGCAGGTGGCAGAACGGATCGCGCTCGAGACCGGAGTGGAAACGGTGGTTCCCCGCCTGGATCCTGTGGGCAAGGCAAACTGGATCAAGGCTAGACAGGGCCGGGGGTGCGTCGTCATGTTCGCTGGCGACGGTATCAACGACGGGCCCGCCCTCGCCGAAGCAGACGTTGGAGTAGCCATGGGTACCGGCGCAGCCAGTAGTGTCCTTGTGGCGGACGGTGTGATATCGTCGTCGAGCATTGCTCCGATACCTATGGCTTTTAGGGCCGCACACGCATGTCATAGGGCCATCCGATTGAACCAAGCCAGGTCGATAGCATATAATGTTCTTGCAGTCGGTGCCGCAGCAGCTGGTTTCGTGAACCCACTGGTTGCGGCAGTGCTCATGCCACTCTCCAGCGCCATGGTGATCTGGGGTGCATCGAGAGTCGAGACAGCAGTGCAGAGGAGTGAATGAACGCCGTACTCTTTCTTCTTCCCATAGCCGTGCTACTCGGAGGAGTCTTCGTTGTACTGTTTGTCATGGCGGTACGGGGTGGACAGTTCGACGATCTAGACGATCCTCCTGAGCGGATATTGAAGGATTGAGACTCAGCGGCCCTAGGTGGACGTAAAGGTTCCTTAACGATGAATTCCCTCCACAGATCACACCATCACGATAAACTCAACAGCTGTCGTGGCTGTTTAGCAGCCAGCCACCTCAGTTCAAGCCATAGTCAATTACATCGAGAGAGTGGTACGGACATGAACACACGGCTGGTAGTTCCGATTTCGTTGGCCGCTGGGGCCTTGGTGATGGCGTGCAGTACGAGCGAGACGAAAGGAGCACAATATGGTGAGGAGATAACCCTAACGGACACTACACTCGTTTCGGACATCCTCGCAGATCCTGCGTCGTTTGTCGGCGAGACGGTGTTGGTGGCCGGTACCGTTGTCGAGGTATGCGAGATGCGCGGCTGTTGGCTGGAGCTAGCAAGTGACAAGGAATTCGAGAGAATCCGTGTGAAAGTCGAAGACGGGGTGATCATTTTTCCAATGAGTGCTCGAGGTCACCGAGCGGTTGTGGAAGGTATCGTCGAGGAACTCCAACTGACGTTGGAGGAAGCGATCGAGAGAGCCCAACACCATGCCGAGGAGCACGGCCTGGAGTTTGACCCGTCGACCGTAACCGGACCTGAGACGATCCTCCAACTCAAGGGACTCGGCGCTATAATCGAGGAGTAGGCGGGCGGCCCAAGTGTCTCAACGCAGATTCAAGTGGCGCAAGTGGAACAACATAATCCACCGTGATCTGGGCTACCTATGTGTCGGCCTGACTGTGATGTACGCAATTTCGGGAATTGCGGTCAATCACGTTGCCGACTGGAATCCCAACTTCAGTGTTACAGCCATTGAGTTGAATGTAGGCCCCGTGCAGGGCCTCGATCCGGCGTCACCGTCTGTGATTGAAGACATGCTATCGCGCCTCGGCGAGGAGGGTGAAGTCAGGGCAACTTTTCGGTCCCACCCTGATTCGCTGCAGATCTTCATGACCGACGGAACCACACTTTATGTCGAGCTTTCTACTGGTCAGGTGCTACGACAGAGCGTAACGAGCAGAACGCTTCTGCGCGAGGCAAATTTCCTGCACTTGAACCACGCGAAGAAGCTGTGGACGTACATGGCGGATGTGTATGCCGGAGCTCTGGGGCTGCTGGCCATTACAGGCCTCTTCGTCCTGAAGGGCAGGAAAGGAATCACCGGGAGAGGAGCCTGGCTCACTGGAGCCGGTATCCTCGTCCCGGTGGCATTCTTGTTACTCTATCTCTGAGCCGGTCTGTGTCTCGCGCGCAGACAGCCAAATGCTCCTACGTGGCTGATCCCTCCTCTGCCTCGGGAGACACGTCCCCGCCCACAGTCCGGTTCAGCGTACCCATTACCACGTCCCAGGCAGGCGAACTGACACCGTAGTTCTTTGTCGGATCCATGTAGTGGTGCCGGAAATGGTGTTTCTTCAAGAACCGCCCGATCCGGGTGCGAGGACGAACGTGGTGGACGGCGTAATGGGTCATGTCGTAAAAGAGATAGCCCACGACTAGTCCGGCGAAGGCCGGCAGCATGTCCACCGGACCGAAGGTGGTCTTGAAGATCCAGTAGAACAGAACTGCAAGAGGTACACTGACAATAGGTGGCATCACCAAACGCTTCGAGTCATTGGGATGGGTGTGGTGTACCCCGTGAGCCATGAAGTACCGTAGTTGTTCCCAATTGCCGATCGCCGGTAGTGCCGGGTCACTCTCCCCCAAGTGCTCAACAGATTCCTGCACCTTCACCTCGGCATCTCGAGATACATGGAAGCCGAAGCGATGCACCGTGTATTCGACCACTGACCAGATGAACAGCCCAGCTACAAAGAGTATAGCTGCCCGTCCAATTCCCATCCCCTCCTGATAAGTCTCCTTGAACATCAAGGCTACGACAGGGACGAACAGGATCACGGGGACTATGTGGTGGACGTGCGTGAATAGTTCCAGGAAGTTGTTCCGGAACATCCGGACCGATTCGTCTTTGTTTGATACGTACAGCTTAGACATCAGAGTTCTCCAGAAGCGGCGGTCTTTGACCAGACGGGCCGCTCAGCGGCCCCGCAACATTCTTACTCCACGGGCCCGTAAAGGCAAGGCCAGGTCCACAGGCGCTTTGACGCTCCTTTGACGGCGGCGGACGATCGTGGGGGCAGCAACAAGAAAGTTCTCGTAAGTCTGGGGGGCCAGGATGCTCATCGGTGGCCATAGAGTCGTCATTACGGGCGCTTCCTCAGGAATCGGCCTCGCTCTGGCAATGGAAACAGGTGCCAAGGGCGGCCGGTCCCTGCTTTGCTCCCGCCGACTCGATCGGCTGAATGCGGCGGCAGACAGGATCTTTGCACGATTTCCCTTAGCCCCGCGGCCCCTCGTGGTACAGTGCGACGTGACGTGCAGGGACAGCGTCCGGAAGATGGTGAAGCAGGCTGCGGAGCTGTTGGGGGGCATCGACATTCTCGTGAACAACGCTGGCGTCTGTGTTTACGGCGACGCCGAAATGGCCACTAGGGAGGATTATCAATCGGTTATGGGAGTGAATTTCTACGGAGCGCTCAACTGTATGATGGAAGCTATACCTCATATGAGACAACGAAGGGCAGGGCTGATAGTGAATGTGTCTTCTCTGGCGGCAATTCACGGAGTTCCCTACCTGGCCGCTTACTCTGCGAGCAAGGCCGCCCTCGTGGCACTGAGTGAGAGCATCCGCGCCGAGCTGGCATCAACTGGAATTCGAGTGATGAACGTCTATCCCGGGTACACCGACACCGAGATCTTTGCGGCGGAAAGGAAACTTGGAGGTGCCAGGCGTCCGGAGGGTCCCTATACGTCGCCAGTAAAGGTGGCTCGTGCAGTTTTTCGGGCGATTGAAGCGGGCAGGAACGAACTGATTCTGTCACCGCAAGGAAAGGCTATGGCAATTCTCAGAGGTGCCGTGCCCAACTTGGTGGTAAGGGCTATGGACCGCATCGCACTGGTTCTGAGAGAGGAAGAGAAGGTATCTCATGCGTAAGCCGAAGTTACAGATCATCGTGCTGTTTCAGAATCTCGGCGAGGAACGTGCGTACTATGCTCGCTCACCAGCCCCTCCACTTTCGGGAGTCCTGCTGGCTGGTCTAACACCTTCGATAGTCGAGGTTGAACTGCTGCATGAGATGGTCCGGCCGATTGACTATGGAACCGATGCGCAATTCATAGCTCTCAGTTTTATGGATTTTTGCGCGCCCCACGCATACGACGTGGCTCGCCGCTTCAAGGAACTGGGAAAGACCGTGATAGCTGGCGGGAGGTATCCGTCGACCTTTCCTACGGACGTGCTCCCCCATTTCGACGCAATAGTCGTGGGCGAGGCGGAACCGGTCTGGGCTCGGGTGGTGGAGGATTTGGTGGGCGGCACCTTGGAACCAGTTTACGAGGCACCGCTGGCTCCGCCACTGGTTGACATTCCACCACCACGATACGACCTGGTGGAAACATCATTCGCAGCTCCGGTGGTGACCGAAGCGACACGTGGGTGCCCGTTCAGGTGCAGTTACTGCCAGCTAACTGTGCGGCCGGCAGCCTATCGCTGCAGGCCAATCGACGACGTACTTCGCGATCTGACTGCGACGGCGGCGCTGCCACTTCACAAACGCAAGATGGCGATGCTCTATGACAACAACCTTGGCGGCGATATGAGGTACGCGAAGGAGCTGTTGAGCGAGATCGCGAAGTTGAAGCTATGGGCGCTCGGTGCACAGTTCAGCTTCAACTGCTTGTACGACGATGAGTTTGTGGAGCTGTTGACTCAGGCCAACTGCACCATGGCGTTCATCGGTCTCGAGTCGATGAACGAACCGAGCTTGATCTCGGTAAACAAGCGACACAATCGGGTGAGAGAATACCGGGAACAGTTTGGGAAGCTGAAGAAGCGCGGAATCTTGACCTTTACCGGAATGATGGTCGCGCTGGATGGTGACACACGAGCCTACTACGACTGTGTTCCGGAGAAACTCCAGAAAGTAGATCCGAGCGCCATTTTGTTGTCGATTTCGATTCCCATTCCGGGAACTCCGTTCCACAAGCAGCTGGAGTCGGAGGGCCGAATCTTAGACAAGAACCTGGCACACTACGAGGGGGACCATCTAGTGTTCGAGCCGCAGACCGTCACGGCGGAAGATGTTGTGGCTGCGTTCGAGCGAATAAACAGGGTGTTCTACTCGTGGAGTGGCATCGCGAAGCGTTGGTGGAGGTTCATTTCAGCCTACCTGGAAACAGACTGGTCACTGAAGAAACTGACCAGGTCGACGCTGGTATCCTACATCTTCTTCAAGATTTCCATCTTCCAACGACATCATGCGCAGAAGAAGGTGTATGAAAAGGTGGGCGATAGAGCTGTTGCTGTGGCAGGTGAGACAAGAGCCCCAAACGGTACTCTCAAGGTTGCCTCGTAGATGGGAACAACCGGTCCAACATCTTGAGTGGGTGTTTCCTTATCAAGGACGATAGCAGGTTGGGAAAGAACCGCTTGAGGTATACACTGTAGACCTCTGGCCCGCCGATAAGGATTTCCTCTTTCTCGCGGGCGACGCCGCGGAGTGTGCGCCGAGCACACTCTTCGGGATCCATACCCTTCTCGTGTACCCGCATCATGCGGCCGTAGGTTTTCCCGTCTCCCTGCAGTGCATTGACGGTGATCGGCGTACGGACGAACCCGGGCACAACAATGGTAATCCGAATTCCTTCGCTATGCACCTCAGCGCGTAGCGATTCGAAGAAGCCGTGGAGTGCATGTTTCGAGGCGGAGTATGCTGACAGTCGAGGTCCACCATACTTGCCTGAGAGGCTACTCATGACTACGAAGTGACCTGATCGGTGTGCCAACATTGAGGGCAGTACCGCCTTTGTTAGCGCGACCGGGCCGAGATAGTTTGTCGCCATGATCTCCCGGTCCACGCTCAAGTCGGTATCCACAGCCAGATCCCGCAGGGCAACTCCGGCATTGTGGACCATTAGGTCGATTCGTCCCCCGAGCCCGAGCGCTTGCTCAGCTCTTTCCGGCAACGATTCGAGATCGGCGAGGTCCAGCGGTAGCCGATGGACGGTGCCATGTCTTACGCACTCTCGCTCAACGTTCTCCAGGTTGTCCTCGCTGCGCGCAGAGAGGATGAGGTTGGCACCCGCCTGATGAAATGTGAGTGCCAGAGAACGTCCGATACCTGACGAGGCTCCGGTGATCCACACAACCTTGCCGTCATACCGTGGTCTGGCCATGGCGCTTCAGGGATCCGTTATAGTAAGCAGGTGTATCTGACGTCAGTACAATGTCGCGTGCTATCTTATATTCGCAATGACCGATCAAGTCTCGCAGCTGAACACCGCCTTGGCAGGCCGTTACGAGGTCGAGAGTGAACTCGGTACCGGCGGCATGGCCACCGTATATCTCGCGGAGGACCTGAAGCACGACCGCAAGGTGGCAATCAAGGTTCTGCGTCCCGATATCACCGCGGCGATCGGACGAGGCCGTTTTCTCCGCGAAATCCAGATTGTTGCAAGACTCAACCACCCGCACATCCTGCCCCTCTATGATTCTGGAGAGGTCGAGGGACTGCTCTTGTACGTCATGCCGCTGGTGCAGGGGGAGTCCCTGCGGGAACGCCTGAAGCGTGACAGCGTCCTGTCCATCGAGGATGCCGTAAGCGTCACCCGTGACGTAGCTGAGGCGCTGGCCCACGCACACGGACGTGGTGTAGTGCATCGGGACATAAAGCCGGGGAACATCCTCATTGAAGATGAACACGCCATGGTCACCGACTTCGGTATCGCGCTGGCTGTGAGTGCGGCAGGGGCGGAGCGAATCACGGAGACCGGTGTGTACCTGGGAACTCCTGAGTACATGAGTCCGGAGCAGGCCGCTGGAGAAAAGGACCTAGACGGACGCAGTGACCAGTATAGCCTGGCCTGCGTGCTCTACGAGATGCTCACCGGCCAGCCGCCGTTCGTGGGTCCCAGCGCCAGAGCAATAGTCGCCCGCCACTTGACAGATCCCGCGCCACCGCTGTCAACGGTCCGGCCGGATGTCGGTGTCGGGGTTCAAGAGGCCGTCGCGCGGGCGCTGACCAAGCTTCCAGTGGATCGTTTCGAGACGATTGAGGATTTCGTTGAGGGGCTGGCGGCTGAGTACACATCCCAGCCTCTATCGGCACCTCGATCGATCGCGGTGCTGGCATTCGCCAATCTGAGCACCGACGCAGACAACGAGTATCTGAGTGATGGACTCAGCGACGAGATCATCAACGCTCTCACTCGGATCGAGGATTTCCGTGTCGCCTCTCGCACGTCGGCGTTCGCGTTCAAAGGAACTAGCGAGGATATCCGCTCCATTGGCAGAAGACTGAATGTCAGGTCGGTGCTCGAGGGGAGTGTGAGGAAGGCCGGCAATCGCCTGAGGGTCACAGCTCAGCTTATCAACGTGGAGGACGGATACCATCTCTGGTCGGAGAGATACGATCGTGAAATGAAAGATGTCTTTGTGATACAAGATGAGATAGCGGAAAATGTGGTCGCGGCTCTCCAGGTTGTGCTGAGCGATGCGGAAAAGCAGGCGATCCAGAAGGTGGCCACAGCTGACATAGAGGCGTACGACTACTACCTCCGAGGTCGAAAGTTCTTCTACCAGTTCAGGGAGAAGAGCCTGCAATATGCGCGTCAGATGTTCGCGCGCGCTATCGAATCTGATTCTGAATACGCTCTTGCATACGCCGGTGTAGCTGACAGCTGCTCGTTCCTCTACATGTATTTCGACTCCAGCCGAGCGAATCTGGCACAGGCGACCGAGGCGAGCGAGACGGCGCTGCAACTCGATCCGGCCCTAGCGGAAGCGCACGCAGCCCGAGGTCTGGCACTGTCGCTGGGCGAGGGGTTTGCAGAGGCGGAGGAAGAGTTCGAGAAAGCGATCGAGCTGAATCCCAAGCTGTTTGAGGCATTCTATTTCTACGCAAGGACCTGCTTCCGCCAGGGCAAGCTGGATGAGGCAGTCAGGCTGTTCGAGCAAGCCACGGATGTGCGAGAGGACTATCAGGCTCTGCTGTTGAGGGCTCTGGCAATTGAGGGCACGGGCGAACACGAACAGGCGCAGATGGCCTATCGTCGGGCGCTCGACGCCCTCGAACTGCAGCTCGATCTCAATCCGGAAGACACTCGCGCCCTGACCCTTGGTGCAGGATGTCTAGCGCGACTGGGGCAGGGAACGAAGAGCGTCGAGTGGATTCATCGCGCGGACTCGATCGATCCGGATGATGCTGTCATCGTCTACGCCATAGCGTGCGTATATGGCATCCTGGAGTTTCGTGAGGAGGCGATCAAGTATCTGAAAAGGGCTGTGCAGGCCGGCTTCGGCAACTTCGGCTGGATCGAGAATGATCCGGATCTCGATTCAATTCGAAATGATCCAAGGTACCAGTCGATCATCAAGAGTCTGAAGATGGCAGAGAAGGCACGATGACGGACGATTCCGATCTCTTGTCATCGACCATACAACCCTTTTAGCTCCTAAACCCACTAACAACTGTGACCACCAAGCCCGTGTCGTCGCAGCCCGACGACAGAGCCCTTGCCGAGCTGGTGTGGCGGGATCGGGACGAACAAGCGTTCCGCACCCTTTACCAACGCCACACTCCTCGTCTGTACCAGTTTGTGCTCCGTGTGATGGCTGGAAACGAACAGGATGCGGAGGATGTGGTGCAGGAAACCTGGATCAGGGCCGTGGACAAACTGCGACAGTTTCGTTGGGACGCAAGCCTGAACACCTGGCTCGCCGGCATCGCGCTCAACCTCTGCAGAGGGTTCTTCCGGCGCCAGGATAGAAGATGGGTGGAGATTCGTGAGGACCTTGGGCTATTGGTGCCACCGCGGCTTGAACACGAGCGGATCGACCTGGAGGAAGCGTTGACCAAACTTGCACCGGGATACAGGACCGTCTTGATACTGCACGACATTGAAGGGTTCACACACGAGCAGATCGCGGGTCAGCTCGAGGTCTCGGTCAACACCTCCAAGAGTCAGTTGTTTCATGCCCGCCGGACGTTGCGTTCACTTGTCGCACCGACCGGTGGTGAGGAAGCGAGGACCTGAAGCATGACGAAAGATGAGAGGACCGATCTCACACCGGCGGAGCGAGCTGAGTTCGAGGCGCTTCCGAGGGAGAGACTACCCGGCCGGTTGCTCGAAGAGCGCACGGTGCAGACACTGAGATCCCGAGGTCTCCTTGGGCATCCCGTTCGAGCGCTGTCCACGCGCATCTCATGGCTGGCAGCCGCACTCGCGGCGTCTATTGCGCTGTTCGTGAGCGGCGTTGCTGTGGGCCAGTGGCTTGGTACCAGGACTGTCGCCGAGTCGATGGCGGTGACCCAACAACAGACGACGATGCAGGCGGCAGCAGCGGTACAGCGAGCGGGTTCCGCGTACGTGACCGCGTTAATGGCGTTCGCCGCTATCGCCGACAGCTCCAACAACGGTGCGTTCTCCCAAGGTCGGGAAGCTGCTCTCAACGCGCTCTATGCTGCGGCTTTTGAGCTTGTGCAAATAGATCCGACAGATCCGGTTGCCGTCACGATCAGGGAAGGACTGGAGCAGGCCAGACTCGAGGCACGGCAAGTGGATAACTCAACAATCCAAAGTGTCGTTTGGTTCTGATCGACGCTGGGGAACGGAGGTCATGATGTCATTGCGACGAGCAACAACGAAGCTGATTGCAGCGCTGATTATGATGGGAATAGTGCCGGGCATCGCTGCTCCCCAGTCGACGGGCTCTTGCCAGAAGGGCGAGATAGAAACGGCATCACTGGGATACTCCAAACTCGAGTGCAACTGCGTTGTCGGCTACTTGGAGGGAGAGCGCGGTAAGACCCTGTACGAGTTTCGCTCCGAGCCCAGGATCTGGGGGATCGAGGATGGTGGACCGGCCGATGGCAAGCTGAAAGAGGGTGATGTAGTGACTGCCATCGACGGTTACCTGATCACGACTGCGGAGGGCGGTAGCCGGTTTGGTGCCCTGAGGGCGGGTCAGCCAGTAGCGTTGACCGTGAGGCGAGGCGGACGCGAAATAGATCTTACGATCACACCGGTGGCGGAGTGCAAGGCGAAGCAAACAGTGGTTTCACGACCTGCGCTGCCACCGGAACCGCCACGGGCCTGGACCATAAAGACAGCGCCGCGTGCCGTGGTCTATGTGCGGCCAGACACCGTGATGGTTCCGACAGATCCTATCATGGTACGATGGGACCCATCGGCCGAAGCGGCGGTGCCAAGGGAGGCCCTGCCACCTCCAGCACCGGACTTCGCCATCCTGCCCCGCGGGTGGCTGGGTTTCTCCCTCAGCTGCTCGGACTGCAAAGTGATCAAAGTCAAAGACGAAGGATCAGTCCGGTGGGAGTTCTCGGGGTATCCGGAAATCACCAGGGTCGAACCCGGGAGCCCGGCGCACGAAGCGGGAACGCGGGCCGGGGATATGCTCACTCACATCGATGGCCACGAGCTGACTGACGTGGAAGGTGGTCGACTGTTCGGCGCGGTCCAGCCGGGCGATACGGTGACATTCCGTTACGTGAGGCAGGGGGAAGAGCGGACAGTCAGGTTAATGGCGGGCGAACGCCAGGTCGGTCTCGACGAGCCGCTGCTGCCTCCGCCCAAGCAGCGCCCGCAACCGGATGTGACGCGGTTCTCTGGAGTTTTCGGGGACGCCTTCGTTGAAGTCACGGGCGGTCCGATCGTGGTGAATCGCTCCGGGGACGAGTTGGTGATTAGTAGCAAGGATATTACTGTGCGAATCAAGAAGGCGGGGGGAGAGAAACCCCGGTGACCCGGTGAGACGCGGGTCTCCAGTGCTTGGATAAGACGCTTGCCGGTGACAATCGCGGGGGTCGATACAACAGCCATGGTCGCTCGGGGTAGATGAGTGGCACCGTGTCTTGGGCCTAACCTGGCGATCAAATTGTACCAAGCATGACGTAGGCGCAAAGCCGGCATGCTACCAGCATTGATGTAAACGGGGGTGAGATGCGACAGATCGTGTTTCTGGTGGTGGCAGCGGCCGCCGCAAACGCGTGTACGTCGGCCGGTGGAGTGCCGGCAACGAACACAGGGCGGGATAGCGCCGGCGTCAGGATCGTAGATAATGATCGAGCTCGCTGGATTGCCAGCGAGGCCTGGTCGGTTTCTGCTGAACCTAGAGTCACGATCGGGGTGTTGGATGGTGCAGCAGAATACCAGCTGTACAACGTCGTTGCCGCGGCTCGACAATCCGACGGTGATATCGTCGTGATCGACGGCGGCTCTCGCGAAGTCCGGCTCTACAACGGTCTTGGCACCTTTCTGGCGAAGTGGGGTGGACGTGGGTCGGGACCGGGCGAATTCCGGCAACCGGTTCAGATACTGGCTGCACAGGGAGACACCTTACTCGTGTGGGACGATGCGCTGGCTCGCGTCACCCGGTTCGATCCCGCTGGGAACCTCGTTGACATGCGCACTGTAGATCGAGGCAAGATCGCCAAGGCAGTCGAGCCACCCATGTATCCGGCCGCCGGGCGACTGCTACCGGATGGAGACTTGTTGGTGCGTCTGACTGAGAAGGTCTTGGTCAAACAGGCCAGTAAGAGCGGCAAACAGGGTGCTTCTGACGAGAAGCGAGCGCGAAGCGGAGCGCTCAGAGTCTCGGCTGACTACGCGCGCATAGACACACTGATGTTCTTCGGAGATGCGGAGCAGGTTGCCGTGAGTGCCCCGTGGGGCGAATGGCGTATTGCTCCCCCCCGTGCGAAGACGACAGTGATGGCCGTCCAAGGAAGTGAATCCAGGGTTTGCATTGGTGACCAGAAGGAGACTGAGATTTCCTGCTTCGGTCCCGATGCTTCGCGCACCTCGATTCGATGGAGCCCAAGACAGGTGATGTTGACTGAAGCGGACGTCAACAAGTGGCGCGACACTACCGTTGCCGATCTTGCGGGGAAGCTGAGTGAGTCCGAAGTCCTCGGCCTATTGGATCAGGTCATTGTCCCGGCAGTCCGTCCGCCTTTCTCAGCGATAATGCTCGATGCCGCCGGCAATCTGTGGGTCGAACAGGGACCCTCCTCAAAGAGCGGCATGGCATCGACGGATTATCTGGTGTTCGACCGGGCCGGAGTGTTTCTCGGCCCAGTGGTGCTTCCACAAATCCAGGTTCTGGACATCGGTGACGACTACGTCATAGGCGTCTATGAGGACGAACTCGAAGTCGAATACTTGCAGGTGTTCGAGATCGTCAAGCCGTGACTGACTCTTCGATCGCGATCAGTTGCCGCCGCCAAAACGAGGCCCTCTCAGATTCGGAGCGGTTCTCGAGGGCCTGGGGGGAAGCACTCACCTAGGTCACCGGGACAACACAGTGAAGATTGAGAGCACGGGCAGCTGACTCGAAAGACGCGGGAGTGAACAACCCCTTCTCTCTCCCTCGCGAGGCTCGCTGGCCCGCCTGCCAGTCTGTTACCTAGGTCACAGATGCCCCCAACCTGTCGGCCTACCGTTGGCCTAATGCAAGTTCCAAAAATCCGGCAAACCGCACTGTTTATGCGGATTCCGTGGCTCACGGCCGGGCTGGCGACGGGTCTGGTGGCCTGCACCGTGCCGGATCAGACGCCGCCGGTCTGGGTGACGATACCGTCAGGTGACTCTGTCACGGCGGTGGCAGAGTCGCTGGCGACATACGAGATAATCGAGTCCGCAGAGACGTTTGAACGCTTTGCGCGGATGGGTAAGAGGCATCTGGGAATCAAGGCGGGTGTCTACCCGCTCCGACCGGGCTCGGCTATGGGCAGTGTGCTCATCACCTTGCGGAAGGGTACTCCACCAGTGCGACTGGTAAGTGTGCCCGCGGGGATCTGGCTGTCCGAACTCGCACAAGCGGTCGAATCTGCCCTGGGAATAGAGCCCGACAGCTTCTTGGCGGCAGCCCGTGACTCGGCATTGAGGTCGGAAATCGGGGCCGGTGGTGAAACCGTGGAAGGGT